>CAIZKT010000771.1:0-26853 GCA_903933565.1 uncultured Victivallales bacterium
CCCTGTCCTTCCCGAGGTTTGAGCCCTGAAGGGGCGGACCATGCGACGTCGGCGTAAATGCCGGGCAGATAACTCGCCCCTACAGGGCTCAAACCCATAACCGTCCTATTCCCAGGGCGTTGCCCTGGGCTGGTATGGCAACGCGCCTTCAGCGCTCCAGACGGACTCCCTTATTGCACAGGTCGAAAAAGTCTCAGCCCATGCCGCTAAGTTTGCGCTGTAACTCGACCTGAAACTCGCGCACGTCATCCTGCGTCGGCCGTTTGCTGTTGGGAGTAGGGTTCAGTCCCAAACGCCCCATGGCATCGAGGAACCACTCCGCCTTGGCGCCCGAGGCAAAGGTGACCTCGCCACTCATGGCAGCGCCGGGCCGGACAAGCTTGCTGACCGTCACCACGGTACGGCCCTGGGGCTGCCCGCCGTCGAGATCGTCGAGGTCGTCGGCAGCCGCGGCATCGTCGTCGTCCAAGACCGCGGCCTTGGCGGGCTCCGGCTTCCTGGCCGGTTCGCGTTGCTTCCACTTCACCGGCAGGTCAGCCGCCAGCAAGCGCAAGGCGAGGTAGGTCATCGGCATGGCATACTCGTTAGCGAGAAGCTTCTGCAGATCGGACAGGCTCATGCCCTCGCCGAGCTTCTGCGCGATCAATTGGTCACGTTCCTGGTCGGTCATACGGCTATCCTCCGGGTTGCACCCTCTGCGCGGGGCGGCCGTCGGGTTCACGGCACGCTGAACTTGGCCACGCGGCCCTTGACCTCGGCAACGAAGCGATCCATGAAATCGGCGATGAAGGCGGCGGGGGCGAGGCCCGGGTCGTCGAGGAGTGCGGTCATGTCGACGGCGAAGGTCAGGCCGGCGGAATCATCCACGCCGTGGGAAGCGAAGAAAGTCGCGTTGGCGCGCCGCCGACCCATGGTCGCCAGGTCATAGCGTTTGCCGCCCGCGATCTGCGAGTCATAGACCCCCAGCAGCGCCACGGCGAGGCTCTCGTGCGCGTCGACGCGCAGCGCCACCTTATCGGCATCGCACAACCAGTCGAGGTCGCGCCACACCTCACAGCCGTACAGTTTGCGCGGCCTGACGGCGGCGGGAACCTGGCGGAGCGCCTGGATCAGGCGCAGGGCAACGGCGACGTGCGTATCGTGCTTGTCGGCCAGGTTGTGGGTGTAGATCACCTGCGGCCGGGCCGCCAGAATCAGGGCCACGAGGTCGGCAACCGGCCCCGGCTCCGCGGGGTTCTTGACCACCGCCGAGGTGTAGTCCAACAAGGCTACCGCGCTGTAGTCGCCGATCACAGCGGCCTTCTTCTGTTCCTGCCGCCGGACCGTACACATCTCTGCGTCGGTATAGTCGGCGTAGAGACCGGCCCGGGCCGAGCCGCTGCCGTTGGTGACCACGGCGCCGCTGAACCACTCGTCGGTCTTGCCGAATGCCTGTACGATGCCGTGGTAGGCCAGAATCTCCATGTCATCCTGATGCGCCACGACACCCATGGATGTCGTCCGGCCCAGAGCCGTCTCGACCGCCACACCGTCGGGTACAAAAACCTCCGCCGTTGGGTTCACCAGCTTCATGTTCGCTGTCCTTCCCTGAAAGGGTTCGCCGACCGCATGGCCGGAAGCAGGCGCCGGAGACGGCCGACAGCCTGCGGGTCGCTCAGGCGCGGATCACGGGCAGACTGGCGGCAGCCGCCGCCTGGCCGTGCCGCTTCTCGCGTTCGTCGGGTTCGTAGAAATGCACGGCATCCGCTACCTCCGGGAACTCGGCCACCAGCACCTGGCGCGCCTCGTTCAAGATCACCTGCCCGCCCTCGCCGCTCATCACCCGGCCCAGAACTTCGACGTGGCGCATGGGCCGGTAGAAATCGTAGAAGTGAGCTACGGCGTAGCCGAAGTAGCGGCCGATGGTCTCGTAGATCCGGCGGGCGCGCACATCGCCCTTGGCCATGAGTTCCTGCACCCGCTTGAGGCGGGCCGGAAGGGCGTCGGCAGGCAGATCCGGCATCTCGATGCCGGCCACGGGGATCAGCCGACCAACGGCCTGCTGCGAGAAGTAGTTGGCGCCCACGCCACGGTCCCGCGACCACTCGTCCACCGCCGCGCCGGGGCTGTAGTCCACCGGCGCAAAGGCGAGCTCGTTCATCCAGCCTTTGATGCGGCGCTGTTCGTCGACGTACCCGCCCGCCAGGCTGGAGCCCATGGCGAGGCCCAACACGGCACCATCACCCAGGCTGATCGCCCCGGCCAGAGCCGTCACATCCCCATCGTTCTCCAAACGTAACGGGATGCCCCAGTCCGCGGCAAGGCGCTGGAAAAGCGGCGCGGCTTCCTGCTCGAAGCGTGTACGCGGCGTGATGCCGCGGAACAGCGACGCCGCCCGCACCCGGCCATTGACGTAGACGCCGGCCGAGCTGCCACCGATCGCCTCGATCCGCGCGCCGGGGTCGACCTGCCGGATGGCAGCCTCGGCCGCCTTTAGGATCTCCATGATATGCGCATAGTGGTAGCCGATATCCGTTTGGGGCTTTGGATCCCAGACATATTCCTCGCTCAGAACGGGCGTACCATCGGCCTTGAGAGCAAGCTTGCCGTCCTTGACCACGGCCACTTTACGGTCACTGGCGCCCAGGTCGAAACCGATGCGCCAGCCGGTCCAATCCAGCGCCACCTCGGCCCCTGTACCGTCATTCGCGCCCGGCACGTGCGCCGGGTCGGTGGCGACAAACTCCATCTCGTGCTCATAGGTCATGTCGCCCCAGAATTCGGCATCGAAGGCGCGACTACCGGTGTCTGTGTAACAGGACTCCAGGTAGTGCACCAGGGCTGCGGGACCGCCGATGGTCACCTTCCAGCCGCCCCATTGCCAGAGCAGAAACTTGAGCAGGCGCTCGACGTAGAAGAAGTTGGCGGCAGCTCGTGGGTGGCTCATGGCGAACACGCGCGTCTCATAGCGTGACACGCGGCCCTGTTCACGCTCCGCGGCGATGATCAGGGGCACCCCCGCGCCGGAGGCCTCGACCTCTTGCAGAAAGGCGCGGTTCGCCAGCACCGGCGGACGGAAGTCGAGATCGAGAACGGGCACGAAACGCGGTTTGACCAGCTTGAAGTACTGCTTCATCAACATCTCCTCCGCGGGGGTGCTTGGCCGCGCTCAGCGCGTGCCACGTCCGGCCCACGCCGACCTGCCGGGCGGGCTCGCTCAGCGGTAGCGCGACACGATCCGGTCCATCTCTTCGGCCCGCTGCTCCATCTGGCGAACCATCTCAAACTGCGTGCGCAGGCGGTCCAGATTATGCCCTGGCCGATGCGTCTTGAAATAGACATCCCCTTCGAGGTAGTCCGTCAGAAAGCGAATCCCGATCTCGAAGGTGATCAGCCTGCCGCAGAAGGCCAACTGGTCGATCTAGGCCGGAACCAGGAAGTCACGAGCCGCCTCGAGATACCCCTGGACCAGGGCTTCGAACAAATCGACCTGGAAACGCACTTTCCTCAGGTCCCGTTCGTCCTCGGCGGCCGTACCCGTGGTGGTGCGAACCTCGTCGCCAAAATCGTACAAGACGGTTCCGGGCATCACGGTGTCCAGATCGATGACACAAACGCCACGACCGTCACGGTCGTCGATCATGACATTGTTGATTTTGGTGTCGTTGTGGGTCACCCGCTGCGGCAAGATGCCAGCCGCCATCTGCTCGACCAGGAGCGCCGTCATGGCTTTGCGAGCCAGGGCGAAATCGATCTCGGCCCGGCAGGACTCGGCCCGGCCGACACGGTCAGCGGCAAGAACCGCCTCAAACGTCGCAAAGCGGTTCGGGGTGTGATGGAAGAACGGAATGGTCTCATGCAGGGCCGGCGCGGGCAGATCCATCAGCAGTTTCTGAAAGGTGCCAAAGGCTTTCGCCGCTTCGCGGGCCATGCCGCGACTCTGGACTTCGTCATAGGTTCGCGCGCCCGTGATGAAGGTATAGGCCCGCCAGAACCCGCCCTCGGCATCCTGATGGTACGCGGCTCCGGTGCGCGTCGGGATCACCGTCAGCGCCTCCCGCTTGAGGTCGCTGCCGGGGACCCCTGCGAGGCGCCCGCGAAGGTGCTCCGTCACCCGCTGGATGTTCTCCATCAGCCCGGGAACGTTCTTGAAGATGCGATGATTGATGCGCTGGAGAATCCAGGGCGTCGGCGTCGGCCCCTCCTGCAACCGTACCAGGTAGGTGTCGTTGATGTGACCGCTGCCGTAGGGCTGAGCGTCGACAAAAGTCCCCGCCAGGTCAAACTGCGCCGTTACCGCCTGTAGGTCGTGCTTCATAGAACCGCCTCAACTCCTTGCCTGCCTCAGCCCCAGCGCCCGTTCAGCCCCACAGATCCTGGGGGTAGTTGCCCGCCCGGATCAAGTCGGCAATCTGGCTCACCACGATGGCGCGGTCCTCCTTGTACGTCATCCCGAACCAGCGCTCGTCCGTGTCCAGGACCACAGTGCGGCAGCGGCCGCGCTTCACCAGGGTGTCGACGACGGTCGGAATGTAAAACTCCGCGTTCGGCTGGCCGCCGCTCGCGCACAGGAACTCCGCCAAGAGTGACTCCAGTGCCGGAAAGAGGCTGGTATGGAACCCCCACAGGTTCAGCGAGGCGGGTTCGTCGCCGCGAAGCTGCCCCCAGGCGCCATCTTCGCGCCGGTAGCGTGCCCCCGTCTCAAACGCCTCGATCTTGGTGCGCTCGATGACCTCGAGCAGAAAGCCCTCGGCGTCGCGGCTGCAGATGCCGCGGGCGACACTGCCGTAGCGACTGAGCGTGTTGGACAGCCGGTAGGCCACCATGGCGTAGGTGCGCTCATCGTGGCGTGGCCCCCGCAGAAACTCGGCCAGGGCGCGGTAGGCGGCCGCCCCATAGAAATCGTCGGCATTGATCATCCCGAAGGACGTGTGTACCGCGGCCCGCGCCGACCAGATGGCATGCCCTGTCCCCCAGGGTTTCTGGCGATTGGCAGGCAGCGAAAAGCCGGGCGGCAGATCGTCCAGCCTCTGGCAGCTATAGGCGAGGCGGACCCGGCGGTCCAAACGCGCGCCGAAATGCTGGCGCAACGGCTCTTCGTGCTCTGCGCGGATGACCAGCACGACGTCCGAGAAGCCGGCCCGCCAGGCGTCATAGATGGAGTAATCGAGAACGAATTCGCCGCACGGCCCGACCGGGTCCATCTGCTTGATGCCGCCGTAGCGGCTGCCCAGACCGGCCGCCAGGACCAGAAGCGTAGGAGAGTTCATCGGCACGCCGCCCCGTTATAAGCCGCGATTCATACCGCCGCGCCGGAACCCGCCTGGCGACGGCGGGCCCCATCACCCGCGGGAAGCCTTGGCGAGCGCCCGCCGAGCGATGTCGGTGATGGCAGACCACTGCCCGGTAGCCATCAGCTCCTTCTGAGCAATCCACGTGCCACCAACCACCGCGACTTGGGGCAGCGCCAGGTAGCTGCCCAGGTTCGCCTCATCGATGCCGCCGGTGGGACAGAACTCCACGCCCAGGTGACCGTACGGACCGATCAAGGCCTTCAGCATCTTCACGCCACCGGCCGCCTCGGCAGGAAAGAACTTGAGCATGGTTACCCCACAGGACAGGGCCCGCTCAATGTCACTGGGCGTGCAGACGCCAGGCGCAAAGGGCAGGCCCAACGCCACCGCCGCCTCGACGACCACCGGATTCGTGCCCGGCGCCACCCCGAAGCGCGCTCCCGCGGCCACGGCGCGCTTGAGCTGGTCCACGGTCAGAATCGTCCCCGCCCCCAGAATCATGTCGGGGAAGCGAGAGGCCGCCGCGCGTATCGTGGCCTCAGCCGCCGCGGTGCGGAAGGTGATCTCGGCCACCGGCAGCCCAGCCTCGCACAGCGCCTCACAAAGCCGCAGGCCCTGCTCGGGCGTATCCACGGCCACCACTGGCACCACCCCATACCGCCGCAGTTGCTTGAACATGACGATCCACCCTCCTGCAGGGGAAACGCGCCACCACGCCAGCCCCACCAACAACACGTCCCGGCTCAAACTCACACCACCCCCGCAATGTAACCATGGAACGGGACTTTGGTAGCTGGCAGGGTCAGTGGTGGTAATGCCTCTGAGAAGATTGGGGAGGCCGTCAAGGCGTCGTTTCCGCCGCCTTCGGGGTCGGGGCTCGCTATCGGCATCGGTATCGACGGAGGCACCGACTGCGATCCCGAGGCCGGCAGGCCACAAAGAGCGCAGCGGGATTTTCTCGGGGCTTTTGCCCCGTTTCACTTCCCGACCCCGAAGAGGCGGTCCAGGCCAGGGTCGCGGGCGCTGCCCAGGGCCAGGGCCCGCTCGTACCACTGCCGCGCCTCCTCCTGACGGGGCGGCTGCCGCGAGGACAACAGAACGGCCAGGTTGAAGGCGTTCTCCGCGTCTTTCGAGTTCAGTTCATGGGCCCGCCGGAACTGCACTTCGGCCGCGTCGTACCAGCCCAGCGAACTGCACGCCAGCCCCAGGCAACGGTGCGCCACCGCGTTGGTGGGCTCCAAGGCAACCGCCCGACTGAGCATGGACACGGCCAGGTCCGGCTCCTGTCGGCGCAACAGGGCAAAGCCCAAGGGCACGATGGTCTGAAGGTCGTCAGGATCGAGCTTGAAGGCCCGTTTCAAGTACCGCTCAGCGTCCTCGTCGCTCCCGTGATCCGCGGCGATGAGTCCGAGGCGTTGCGCGGCCAGTTTGCTCTCGCCATCGTGCTCCAGCACACGCAGGTAATTCCAGCGTGCCGCTTCCACTTTGCCATCCTTCTCGGCCGCGACCGCCTGGCGCAGATAGCCACGCACCAGGGTCGTCTGTTCCCGTGCGCGGCGGTCGCGCTCCGGGTCGACAGGAGTCACCGTACTGCCTGTGGCCAGGCTCGGTGATGCCGTAACCGGCGCTGGCAAAGAGGCCAGGACCACCTCCAGGGCGCGCCGCTTCTCGGTCTCCGCTTCGACCCGCGCCGAGGCCTCCTTCAACTGCTGCGTCAAAGCCTTCTCCTTCGCCGTCGTCCCCTGCGCTACGGCACTGCGGTAGCGCGCTATCTCCTGTTCACGCTCCTGCGTCTCCCGGCGCGCTTCCAGAAAGCGGGTCTCAACGGCGGCCTTGTCCTGTTGCAGGACGGCCACTTGGCGTTTGAGACCCTGGGTCAACGCATCGGCGTCCGAGAGGCTGGCGGCGAGTCCGTCGACCACCTCGGTCTTGGCTTTCATCGAGGCCGTCTCGCGGGCAAAGGCGGCCGTCTGCGCCTCGCCGGCGGTTTTCAGCGAGGCCACTTCGCGCGTCAGTAACTCCGTGCGGTCGCCCAGTTCCCGGCGTTGTTGCTCCAGGTCGCGCAGGCTCTTCTCCTGCTGCCGCAACAGGGCGAGCTGGTCGTCTGTCTTCTGCCGTAGTTGGGTGCGCTCGCCTTCAGCCGCGGTCAGCAGCTCGCGGGCCTGCCGCAGTTGCTCCTGAGTGTCCTGCCGTAAGCGCCCCGAGTCCGCGTCGGCGCGGCCCCTGTCGCGCATCTGGGCCACCAGGGCCACATTCTGCGTCTCCAGGTCAGCCGCCTTGGCGGTCAGTTGTTGCACCCGTGCCTGGCTTTCCCGCCGGTCATCGCGCTGCGCGGCCAGTGCGGTCCGCTCGCGCACCAGATCCTGCCGCAGCGTCTCGACCTCGGCCACCGCGGCGGCGAGAGCCTTCTCCTTGTCTTCGAGCAGGCGACCGACCGAGCCGGCGGAGGTCAGCTTCTCACCCTGCGCCTGTAGCAGGGTTTGCTGGGTCTCAATCATGCCGCGAGCGGTCGCAAGTTGCCGTTCCGCATCCACCCGCTCGCGCAACAAAGTGGCAGCCTTCTCCTCCAGGTCCGGCAGCGTTTCGGCGCGCCGTTTCTCCTGGGCCAGATCGGCACGCAGGACCTCCATCTCCCGCCGCAAGGCGGCAGCTTGCTCTTCCACCGCCGGCAGCGTTTCGGCGCGCCGTTTCTCCTGGGCCAGGTCGGTGCGCAGGACCTCCACGGCCCGCTGCAAGGTGGCCGCCTGCTCTTCCACCACCGGCAGCGTTTCGGCGCGCCGTTTCTCCTGGGCCAAATCGGTGCGCAGGACCTCCATCTCCCGCCGCAAGGCGGCAGCCTGCTCTTCCACCACCGACAGCGTTTCGGCGCGCCGTTTCTCCTGGGCCAGATCGGTGCGCAGGGTGGCCGCATCCTGCCGCAAAGCGCCAACCTGTATCTGCACCGCCGGCAGTTGCTCGGCGCGCTCTTTCCAGCGGGCCAGATCGGCGCGCAGGACCTCCATCTCCCGCCGCAAGGCGGCAGCCTCCACAGCGGGCGTTAGGAGTCGCTGCGCCCCGGGGTCAATCTCCGGCACAGCCGCAGCGCGGGGCAACGCCACCGCTGGCGCCGGGGTCTCGGCCGACGGGCGTGGCTGGGCCTGCAGGCGCCGCTCCAAGTCGGCCTGACGAGCCAGGGCCGCGGCCAGATCGGCCCGGGCTCGGTCACGCTCTCCGCCCAGGGTCTCGGTCTGGGTGCGCAGTCCGTCACATTCGCGGGTCATCGCCGCGGATTGCGCGCGAAGAGCGGCTTCCCGCTCCTGCTCACGCTGCTCCAGGACCGCGACCCGGTCCTTCGCCACCTGCAGCTCCGTCCCCAGGGCCGCGACCCGCGTTTCGGTAGTGGCTCCCCGCTCCTGCTCGCGCTGCTCCAGGACCGCGACCCGGTCCTTCGCCACCTGCAGCTCCGTCCCCAGGACCGCGACCCGGTCCTTCGCCACCTGCAGCTCCGTCCCCAGGGCCGCGACCCGGTCCTTCGCCACCTGCAGCTCCGTCCCCAGGGCCGCGACCCGCGTTTCGGTAGTGGCTCCCCGCTCCTGCTCGCGCTGCTCCAGGACCACGACCCGGTCCTTCGCCACCTGCAGCTCCGTCCCCAGGGCCGCGACCCGCGTTTCGGCGGCGGTCTTGCCGACGGCAAGACGTTGCGCCTGCTCCACCAAGTGCTGGCGCTCGCCGGACTCCTGGGCCGCCTGGTCGCGAAGCCGGCGCAGGTCGGTCAGTTCGGTGCGGGCCGTCCCGAGATCTCGGCGCACCTGCTCTACCTCGGTTTGCTTCTGCGCCAGGTTCGCCGCATCGTCGGCGCGCTGCTGTTCGAGGGCAACGGTACGGGTCTCTAGCTCCGTGGTACGGCGGCGGGCCTCGGCGGCCGTGGCGACGGCAGCCTCCGTGCGGTCGTTCAGGTCGCGGTTCTGCCGCTGCCACTGTTCCTGCTCCACCGTCGTCTGCCGCAGTTTCTCTTTGACGTTCTCGTAGGCTCTGCGGTAGGTATCGAAAGCCTGTTCGAGCTGCTGTTCTCGCGAGCGCGTGCGCTCGAGGTCCTGCTGCAGTTGTTTGGCTACCTGCTCAATGCCGCTCTTCTGGCGCAGTTCACTCACGGAGCCGGTCAGTTGCTCCACCTGCTGCAGGAGCGCCGCATTCTCTTCTTTCAGACGAGCACGCTCGGCCATGACGTCCTTGATGTCCTCGGCCGCACTGACCGTGCGGGCCGACTCGACCCGGGCCCGTTCGAGCGCCGCGGCCGTGGTGGAAAGCCGAGCCTTCATGGCCTGGTTTTCATCGGTGAGCGTGCGGATTTTGTCCACCTGCTCGCTCACCATCTTGGCCAGCTCCGGTTGGCTCATCTCCGGGCTTTGCTGTTTCACCTGCGACTCGATGCGCCGAATGCGCTGGGTGCAGTAGGTGATGCGGTAGCCGAGCAGAGAAGGGTTCCAGCCCGGGTACTGCCGCCGCACCGCCTCAAACGTTTGCAGGGCCTCGCGGTAGAGCGCCAAGGCCTGCGCCACGTCCCCGCCCTCCTCGGCGCGACCGCCTTCCTCAAGTTTAACATAGCCGGCCATCCAGTCCTCGCGCGCCTTGGCTTCCTGATCCTCCCCCCGCAGGGGCGCAAGAAGAAGCATCCAGCCGCACAGCATCAGGCCCCAGCGGAACCGTGAAACACATGATCTCATCAGGAACATTGAACGACACCCCCCGACGCAGTCACCTGCTGCTTGAGAAGAACCCATCCAGGCCGGCATCGCGCCCGGCGCCCAAAGCCAGGGCACGATCATACCACGTCCGCGCCTCTTGCCGGCGTGGCGGCTCCGCCGCGGCCAGCAAGGCGGCCAGGCAGTAGGCGGTGTCTGCCCGTTTACCGTCGAGGTCGAAGGCCCGAGAAAATTCGCAGGTAGCGGCGTCCCGCCAGCCGAGCTCAACCAGGGCGGCACCGAGGAGGTGGTGCGCGGCCGCCCGTTCCGGCGCCGCCGCCACGGCCTGCAAAAGAGCGGCCGCGGCCGGCAGCGTCTTGCCTTGCCGCAACCGCAGCGCCCCGAGCCGCAAGAGCACATCGGCATCCTCGGGCAGGCTGCGCCGGGCACTCTGCAGCAGCACCTCGGCAGACTGCACCTCGCCACGATCGGCGAGCAGTACGCCCAGCCTGGCCGCCGCGTTGGCGTCCAGGGGATTGGCGTCCAGTAGACGGCGCAGAGACGCTTCGGCCAGAACGACATCGTCTCCCTCCAGCGCCTTGGCCGCCGCGGTTTCAAGCCGCTGCAGTTCGGCCCGGCGCCGGGCCGCGTCCGGGGCCGTTTCCTGCGCGGCTCTGCGGGAGGTCTCTTGTTCCGCCGTCAGACGCTGCGCGGTGTCGCGCGCCGCGGCGAGGGCGGCGCGATCCCGTTCGCCGCTCGCCTGTAGGTCGCTGATCCGGGTCAGTGCGGTAGCGTGGTCCTGGCGCAGTCGCGCCACCTCATCCGCCTGCAGGCTTTGCCGCTCCTCGCGCAGGGCGGCCGTCTGGGCTTTGAGGGTCTCGCTGTCCTGAGCCGCCGCTTGCAGGCGTTCCTCGGCCGTCTGGGCCTGCGTCAGCGCCGCCGCCGCGCGCTGGCGAGATTGGCTCAACTCCATCGTCAGCCGCGCGACGTCCACGCTGAGTTGCCGGCGCTCGCCGGCCATGGTTTGCTGGCTGGACTCCAGCTCTTCCACTTTCATGGCCAGAGCCTGCGCCTGGGCGTCCAGCCCCTGTCGAGCCCCCCGCAAACGGCGCACCTCAGCGGTGAGTTCCGTGCGGCTCATGGTATCCAGCGCCGCGGCCGCGGCTTCTTCCAAACGGCGGAGCTGATCGGCGCAGTCGGCCGTCCGGAAGCTGACCAACTCCGGATTCCAGTCCGGGTAGCGACGCCCGACGTCCTGGAACAGCGCCAAGGCTTCCGTGTAGAGCTGGCGGGCGAGAGCGAGACGCTGCTCGCGCCCGGCGCTGGCCGCTTGCTCGGTCTTGAGGTAGCCTAGCATCCACTGCTGGCGGGCAGCGCTGTCGCCGTCAGCCGCGAGCGCGCCGACGAGCGCCCCACTGAGCCAGAGCGCCAGACACACGCTCAGGAAGACGGCTTGGCGACGACTCCGCATGCGGCCTAACTCCACCTGTAGGCGGGTGTTTTGACAAGGGCTGCCATGGACATCCGGGCGGTCTCAGGCTATCTTGTGCAGTCCCGGTAGAGGGCCAGTCCGTCGACCGCGCCAACGCCGCACCGCACGCCCGGTCCGCCGCGGGCACCGAGGTCAAAGAGTAGCTGCGAATCCGCAATCGTCAAGGTCGCAGGCTTGTATAGTATTTGTCTAACCTAAACGCCGCAAACAGTTTATACTTGAAAAGCAGGGCCGTCGTCGGCTCGTTGAGGGCGCGATGATCGGCTCGCGGGGGGCGGCAGAGTGCCGGCTTTGACGCCCGCGACCGTCGACAGCCCTGCGGCCGACAGAGTACAGAATCGACACACTCATGGTAGAATGGATACTCAAGAAGATCTTCGGCACGCGCAATGCCCGTCAGCTCCGCCGCTTGTGGCCCTTGGTCGAGACGGTCAACGCCTTCCAGAAGGAACTGGGGAGCCTGACCGACGACCAATTGCGCGCCAAGACGGTCGAGTTCCGGCAACGCCTGGCTGCGGGAGAGACGGTTGACGACCTGATGTGCGAGGCCTTTGCCGTCGTCAAAGACGCCTGCCGGAGGCTGGTAGGTTCTTCGAGCGAGGTGACCGGACACGCCTTGGTGTGGGACATGGTGCCGTTCGACGTGCAAATCCTGGGCGCCATTGCCCTGCACCGGGGTTGCATCGCGGAGATGGCCACGGGCGAAGGCAAGACGCTGGTGGCCACCATGCCTTTGTACCTCAACGCTCTGACGGGCCGCAACTGCCAGTTGGTCACGGTCAACGACTACCTGGCCCACCGTGACGCGCAGTGGATGGGCGCGGTCTACACCTTCCTCGGCCTGACCGTGGGCTGCATCCAGAACAGTATGAGTCCCGTCGAGCGCCGCGAGCAGTACGCCCGCGACATCACCTACGGCACCAACAGCGAGTTCGGTTTCGACTACCTGCGCGACATGGGTATGGCCATGAGTCGCGAAGAGATGGTCCAGCGCGACCACTACTATGCCATCATCGATGAGATCGACAGCATCCTCATCGACGAGGCGCGGACCCCGCTGATCATCTCTGGACCGGCCGCCGTCTCCACACACCGCTATGACAAGCTCAAACCCCTGGTCGCAGACCTTTTCCGGCGCCAGGGCCTGCTGGCCTCACGACTGGCCGCCGAGGCACGCGAGGTGCTCGACAAGCCGGACGCCACCGAAGCGGACCGGGAAGAAGCCCTGCTCAAGCTGGTCAAGGTCCGCATCGGCATGCCGAAGCACAAGCAATTGCAGCGCGCCGTGGAAGACCCTGGGTTGCGCAAACAGATCGAGCGCCGGGAAGCGGACGTCTTCAGCGATAACAACCGCGGCTTCCTGCAGGAGGTCAAGGAGTCGCTGTTTTTCGCCATCGACGAGCGCGGCGGGGAAGCGGACCTCAGCGAGATGGGTCGCCGCTTCCTGCGGCCGGAGGAGCCCGATGCTTTCGTCATCCCGGATCTGCCCGCCTTCTTCAGCGAGATCGATGCGAACCCGAACCTGACCGAACCGGAGAAGATGGTTGCCCGGCAAGAGGCGCAGACCCGTTTCGACATCCAGGCCGAAACCATCCACAACATCTCGCAGTTGCTGCGGGCCTTCTGCCTGTTCGAAAAAGACGTGCAGTACGTGGTCCAGGACAACAAGGTGCTCATTGTCGACGAGTTCACGGGGCGCCTGATGCCCGGGCGACGGTTCAGCGAAGGCCTGCACCAAGCCCTCGAGGCCAAAGAGGACGTCCAGATCGAGCGCGAGACCCAGACCCTGGCCACCATCACGATCCAGAACTACTTCCGCATGTACGAGAAACTCGCCGGCATGACCGGAACCGCGGAAACCGAGGCTACGGAGTTCAAGGAGATCTACGGTCTCGAGGTCATGGTGGCCCCCACCAACCGCCCCTGCCGCCGCATCGACAGCGATGATCGCATCTACAAGACCAAGCGCGAGAAGTACAACGCCATCATCGACGAGATTGAGACCTGCCACAAGAACGGACAACCCGTGCTGGTTGGCACCGTCAGCGTCGAGGTCTCCGAAGTGCTCAGTCGTATGTTGCAGCGCCGGCACATCACCCACAACGTGCTCAACGCCAAACACCATGAGCAGGAGGCGGAGATCGTCGCCCGCGCCGGACAAGCCGGCGCTGTCACCATCGCCACCAACATGGCCGGGCGCGGTACGGACATCAAGCTGGGCCCGGGCGTCGTCCACCTGGAGCGGGCACTGGTGGAGTCCAAGACCCTGCATCTCAGTACCCACCTGACCCCCGAGCAGCTCAAGAACGGCATGAAGTCGCAGGCAGCCCCCGAGGGCGTGTCGACGCTGCGCCAGCTCCTGACGGCGCGCCCGTGCGGCCTGCATGTCATCGGCAGCGAGCGCCACGACGCGCGCCGTATTGACCGGCAGTTGCGCGGTCGTTGCAGTCGCCAGGGCGACCCGGGGTCGTCGCGCTTCTACGTCTCGCTTGAGGATAACCTCATGCGCCTCTTCGGCTCAGACCGGGTGGCGAGCATCATGGAGAAACTCGGGCTGGAGGAGGGCGAGGAGCTGTCCCATCCCATCCTGAACCGCAGTATCGAGCGCGCCCAGCGCCGGGTCGAACAGCAGCACTTTGCCATCCGTAAGCGCACCCTCGAATACGACGACGTGATGAACAAGCAGCGCTCGACCGTCTATGGCTTGCGCCGGGATATCCTGCTCACCGAAAATCCGCGGGAGATGCTGTTCGATTTCATCTACACTACGCTGGCCGACAAGATTGACGGCGCCTTCACCGCGGCCGGGCGGGCCGGGCAAGCGGACCTGGAAGAGATTAAGAACTGGTGTACGCATACCTTCCCCATCGGCTTCAAGGCGGATGTGTTCAAGCATGCCTCGGACGCGGAATCCGCCACCAAGGCCGTGATCGAGCAGATCGAACGCGCCTATGCCCTCAAGGAGAAGCTGGAGAACCCGGAGTCACTGCGTTTCCTCGAACGACACATCATGCTCAATGCCATCGACTCCCTGTACCAAGAGCACCTTTACGCGATGGACACCCTGCGCCAGGGCGTGCAACTGCGTTCCTACGGTCAGCGTGACCCGCTGGTGGAATACAAACAGGAGGCATACGGCCTGTTTGCGGACCTGATGGATTCCATGCGCGAGCAGATCTGCTCAAACGTCTTCCGTTCGGCCACCACCCTGGCGGCCTTCCAGTCACTGTTCATCTCAGCTCCGCAGAAGCAGGTCCACGATTCCCTGGGGCAGTTTGGCGGTCTTGTCGGCGCCGGTCCTGAATCCGCTGAGCCCATGGGCCTTCCCGCGGGTCTGACCCTGCGTCGGCAACTGCCCAAGGTGGGCCGCAATGAGCTCTGCCCGTGCGGCAGCGGCAAGAAGTCCAAGCACTGCTGCGGTCGCTGAGCCAGCGGCCTTACTCCGGGCTGGCGACCCTCGGGCCGGGATAGGGCCGGGTTCGGCCGCCCGGGATCGCGGGGTCAGATGAACGTCGTCATCGCTCTCGACTCGTTTAAGGGCAGTCTGACGGCAGCTGTGGCATGTCGTATCGTCGCGGCGGCGTTTGCCCAAGTCCTGCCGGAGGCGCGCCTCACTTGCGTACCCATGGCCGACGGCGGCGAAGGCACGATCGAGGCCCTGGTGGGGGCCTGCGGGGGACAATTCGTGGCCCTGAACGCGGTCTCCGGGCCGCTGCCTGGCCAGCGTGTGTCGGCGCGCTATGGGTGGCTGCCCGCGACGCATACGGCGGTGGTGGAAATGGCGCAGGCGAGCGGCCTGACACTGGTGCCGCCTGAGAAGCGAGATCCTCGGCAGACCACGACTCGCGGCACCGGCGAACTGATCGCCGACGCGCTGCAGCGGGGCGCTTCGCGGCTCGTGCTCACCCTCGGGGGCAGCGCCACCAACGATGGCGGCACAGGAGCGGCCGCCGCTCTGGGATGGCGCTTCCTCGATGCGACGGGTCGGGACCTCCCGGACGGCGGCGCGGCGTTGTGTCGGCTGGCACGGGTCGTGCCTCCGGCAGCGCCGCTGTACCGAGTGCCGGTGGAGGCACTCTGCGACGTCACCAACCCACTCTGCGGCGACCGCGGTGCGGCAGCCGTCTACGGCCCTCAGAAGGGCGCCACTCCCGACCAGGTCCGCGAACTCGACCTGGCTTTGAGCGTCCTCGCCGAACGCATCCGGGAAGCCCTCGGGCTAGACGTAGCCAACCTCTCTGGCGCCGGGGCGGCCGGTGGATTTGGTGCCGGGGCCGTCGCCTTCCTCGGCGCCCGCCTGGTGCCGGGGGTCGACACCGTCGCCGACCTGGCAGGACTGACCGACCTGATGCGCGAGGCGGATTGGGTCGTTACCGGCGAGGGGCGCTTTGACGAGCAGTCGCTGCAGGGCAAGGTCGTGTCCGGAGTTCTGCGCCGGGCTGCCTCGGGGCGGCCCCAGGTCGCCGTGCTGGCGGGTTCCGTGGCGCTGGCCCGCGCCGACTGGCTGGCCGCCGGGGTGCAGGAGACGGAATCCTGTGCGCCCGCCGGGATGCCAGTCACGGAAGCTATCCGGCGCGCGCCAGAGTTGCTGCGTTCCGCCGCTGATCGCCTGGTCCGCCGCCTGCAACCGCCCTGATACCGGAGAGCCTACGTCGGCACTACGGCTTCGCGCCTCAGGCGCCGACGACGCGCTTCTGGCGCTTGCCCAGCTCCGTATCCTGCCCCGTCGCCAGCGAGTAGAAGGTGCATTTGCGAGGTTTGTCGCAGCAGCAGGCGTAGATGTGGTTCAGGTTCACGTAGCGGTAAGACTGGACGTAACCATCATGCAGGGCCACCTGTCGGCCGAAATTCTTGATCGCCCCGCAGTCGCAGGCAACCCCTTCGTAGTCTGTCTCAAGGTTGCCGTCGATGCCGGTACGGGCCGACATGATCTTCTTTGTCTCGATGTGCGGCGTGAACTTGCAGACGGCATGCTGCATACAAGCCTGGATGACATGGGCTTGATCGAGGTTGGCAACCCACTCAGGAACCTGATCAAAGGTGCTCGGGTACACCTGCGGAGCAGCCTTCACCTTGCCCGCCTTCGCTGAACGCGCCGCGGGCTCTTCCTTCTTCCCGAAAAGACCCAGAATACCATCAAGCAGCCCCATACTCCAGCCGTGCCTTTCCTCTGGGCGGCACTTAAACCGCCAATACACATCCTGTTCTCACTGGCCTGCAGGCAGCTATCGACTGCGGCCAACCCACGCCGAAAAAACGCTAGAACCACCGCGAAATTACGGTAGCACGGGTCCGCATAACTGCAACTTTTTCAGGCCTTTCACGGACGCAAAATGCGGCAACCCTCACCGGGTCGAGCCATCCGGGGCCGGACGGTCAGGGCGTCTCGACGAAGCGGATGGCGTCCGCCTCACCATGGGAACCCGGACAGCCAGGGCAGATGAGCCCGCCACCCCGCAGACGAAACTCGGCGTTGTGAACCAGCGTCTCGGCGCCGTTCTCGTCGTACACGTACGTGCCGTTCCAGCTGTGATCGACGAGAAAGAAGCCCGAGTCGCGCCACTCGACGTGCGCGTGGCGCCTTGAGGCGGTGCCGACATCGACGACAACGTCGTTGCCCGGTTCGCGACCCAACGACACGGCCGGAGTTCGGCTATCGATGATGAAGATGGCGTGACCCCGAAGCAGGCAGAGGCGCCCCCCCCGTACCGGACTGACCGCATCCTCAGGCGGCGGCTCTTCGTCCACCTTCTTGCGATGCATCTGGGTGAGTTGAATGCGCCGACTACCGGTGCCCTGATGACCCTCAAAAGTACGAGTGTTTGTGCGCCTGGCCTGAGCCAACACTGACGGTTCTGGCACATTCTCAACCCGCTCGCCCTCCGGGATCGCCTCGTAGAGCTCGCCGAAGGCGGCGACCCATTCCGTCGGGGCGTCGACCGGCCGCAGGGTCAGGCGGTCCGCCTCGGAAAGCAACTCGTGAACCACAGCTGAAGCCAAGATCTGCCCGGGAGCGCACAGCGTCACCAGGCGGGCGCTCCTCGACACAGCCTCCCCGTAGAAGCTGCGCCCTCGGACGGTGACCTCGCCGGAGTGTATACCGATACGCAACTGCGGAAACACGCCGACAACTCGACTGGTGTTCATCACCGTACGCATGTCGCAGGCAGCACGCAAGGCAGCACTCGCTTCCGCAAAGCGGCTCAGCATGGTGCTGCCCACCGTCCGCACTTCCGCGCCACCATGCTGGTGACGGATGCGTTCGAGCCGAGCAGTCACGTCCGCGAGAAAGCGCGACGCCTCGTCGTCCCCCTGCAGATCACGCACCTGCAGAGCCGTGGGGATATCGAGGAACACCAAGGTGAGAAAATGGGTTTCTTCCGGCATCAATAACGGCCTTCCCTGACTGGCTGCACTAGGACGCCACGCGACAGCCAACGCCAGACGGTCAGCCCGGAGAGCCAACAAAGATGTCCGCCGTGTCTTTCAGAACAAAAATGCGGTCCACCGCGTCCTCACCGGTAGCGCCGCGCTCCTCGATGGATTCGAAAACACGGCGCACGGAAACTGCGGCCGTGGGAGTGTATAGCTTGACCAGTCCGACGCGGTGTTCGCCAGAGAACATCACCACCAGAAGGACTTCATCGGTGGCCGCCGCCATGAGGATACTGCGCTTCAGCCCCTGATGCAACACGGAACTGAACTCGTCCTCGCCCAAGAGACGCGCCAGCTCACGGGTCGCCGCAAACACGCCAGCCCCAAGGGCCGAAATCAACAGCGGATCCTGCCGGTTCACGTTTTCGTGGGCCAAAACATGGCCAGCGCCATCGCAGATGAGGCAACTGTCCGCTTCAGACTGGTCAAGAAGCTCAATGAGGATTTTTCGCAGCCTGTTCACATCCTTGCGGGTTAACTCATAGGTCATCTTCGGATTCCCTTGTGTTCGCATGCGGCCGCGTCGATGGGCGCGGTCGTGGCCGCCGCTCGGGAGCCTCGCGCTCCGGGGGCGCGGAGAGTTCTAGACGAGCTTGATGTCATGCTTCTTGCCGGCCGCCGGCGCACTGGCGTCTTTGACGAAGCGGTGCAAAACCAGCCGGGCAATCATGTTCAGCGTCTCGAATACCCCTTCCCCGCTGGTCGCCACAGAGGTGAAATGAGGACGCCTCTTGCCCCGGTTGTTAAGCAGAAACTCCATGTAATGAACCGGAGCAATGTTAGGGAGGTCGCGCTTGTTGTACTGCAGCACGTAGGGAATGTCGTCCAGTTTCTTGTTCTGCGGGACCAAGTTCTGCTGCAGGTTTTTGAAACTCTCAACGTTAGCGGCCATCTCAGCCCACTGGCTGTCGGCCACGAATACAACGCCGTCCACGCCGCGCAGCACGATGGCTCGGGTGGTGTTGTACATCACCTGCCCCGGTACGGTGTACATCTGAAAGCGCGTGGTAAACCCCTGGATTACATCCGCCACCAGCGGCATAAAGTCGAAGAACAAGGTGCGGTCCTTCACCGTGTCCAGAGACGTCAAGGAGCCCTTGTGGTCAGGTTTGATCAGACGATGCACCACCTCAAGATTCGTGGTCTTGCCACACCGCGCCGGCCCATAGTAGACGACCTTGAGTTGAATCTCGCGCGTTTCCTGATTCACGAACGCCATGTGGCCTATCTCCGTGCGGCCAAGCGCCGCCCACCTATCCCTCGTTGCCAGGTAAAACGCCGACCGCCGACCAAGACGCCCCCCTGGCGGTGACGCCGAACGGCTGCACAGGCAGCACAAGACCCACACACACCAAGGTCGCCGGATGGCAGCAAACGACGATGTACACGTTGTACAAGTTCGACTGGATTTCCTTGAAATTCAAGTCATCTTGGTTACAGAATATTGGCGTGGCATTGGGTTGGACGGGGTCTTTCGAGGTCTTGGTTTGGGGGATGGATGGTGTGGTCCATAGCTGCGGGTGGGCCAAGGCAGTGCGCAGGTAAGGAGCTTCGGCCATGAGTCTGGCGCGACGTATCTTCGATGGGTTTCTCGGGAAGAGAGACAAAGACGAAGAACCTCCGCATGGCGCAGAGCCCCCGAAGGCTGGGAAGGCCATGCCGCCGCCGCCCAAAGTGCTGCGGGCGGAGACACCGCCCCACAACTTGCCCCACGCTGACCGGCGCAGCGATAGCCAAACATTCCATGTCAGCGCACCCCCGCTCACGGTGGCAAGTCCACCGCCGGACGCCGCAGTTCGCGCCGAGGCTGAGCCTCAGAGCCCCGGGCACATGCGACTGACGCCCTTACGGCCATCCGGGGCCGAGGGACAGGTCCCGAAGGCCGCGGCGGAGGACCCGCTGCGCCACAGCCAGACCATTCGAGTCTCGCCGTCGGATCTTCATGCGGTTGCGGGTGGCGCCGCCCCGAGCCCCACGCTCAAGTCCGAGGATATGCGCCGCAGTCAGACGATCCGCGTCAACCCGCCGCACGCGGCGGCGCCGGGGCCGGTCGAGATCCCGAGCCTCAAGCGTGTGCATCTGCATTCCGAGGCGGAGCCCGTGCCGCCGCGGGGAGTCGAACTACCGGTGCAGGCGCTCCTGATGGCGCTGCCGCCGAGCCTGCGGGGACCTGCCTGGACACCGGGAAACCTGCCTCAGGGCAGCCTGTTCATGGACCCGGAGCAACTCCGGAAGCAGCTCGCCGAAGGGCGTGTGTCTATGTCGGCCGAGGAGGCCCGACGCTACCTGCCAGAGGGGTGGCTCGATGCTGATGTCCTCGGGGATGTGGACCTGGATCTGGCTGAAGTGATGGCGGCAACGCCGATCGAACTGATTCCGGTCCCCCCGTCGCGCCAGCCGCGGGCAGCGGCGGTGGAAGCGCTACCGGCGACGGCGGAGACGGGCGCCGCGGCAGAGGCCGTGGCACAAGTGCCCTGTGCGGTCATCCTGGCGGCGCTACCGGGGCCGCTGCGCGGTCCCGCCTGGCGGGAAGAGGGGATGCCGGACGGCACGGTGCCGCTGGCCAAGGACCTGTTGCTGGAAAAGCTACGCTCTGGCCGTGTGAGTTTGGACATCGAGGCGGTCGCCGCGGCGCTGCCGCAGGGCTGGGTCGCACCGGGGGCCCGCGGGGAGGTCAACCTCGACCTTCCCGCCGTAGTCGGGGCCCTGCCCCCCGAATGGCTGCAGTCGACCAGCGAAGAGGATCAGGAGGTGGCGGCGGTACAGGCCATGGCCAATCTGTTTGCGCCGGCCATGGCGGCGGCCCCCGCCCCACGGACTCCGCCACCAAGCAGCCCCCCTGGCGTCGACACGCCGACGATCCAGCCGCCGCCCGCAGAGTTGGACCGAGTCTTCGTGCCAGCGCGGCTGGTTCTCCAGGCTCTGCCGCAGGCGATGCGTGGCCCCGCCTGGCAGGCCGAAGGCCCGACGGGCGCCGTGGTCAGCGTACCCCGCGATCAACTGCTCCGCCAACTTGCGATGGGCCGGGTCGAGCTGACGTTGGACCAGGCGCGTGCGCAACTCCCCGACGGAATGCTCTCGACGGATGCCCAAGGCACGTTCGCCCTCGACCTCGCCACGGTAGTCGCCGCAGTCCCCGCAGAGTTGATCCAGATCAGCAGCGAAATGGACCACGATGCCGTTGCGGTGGCAGCGATGAGGGACCTCTTCACCACGACGGTCGCGAAACGTGCCGACGCCCCAATCCCCCGCGCCGAGCCGACAGCAGCAGCCCTGACACCCCGCGCCGAGCCAGCGGCAGCAGCCCTGACACCCCGCGCCGAGCCGACAGCAGCAGCCCCAATGCCCCTCCCATCCGGGACGGTCAGTATACCGTGCCGCGCCATCCTCAGCATGCTCCCCGCGGCACTGCGGGGACCCTCCTGGCGCGCCGAGGGTTTCCCTGAGCTGCTTATCGACTTGCCGAAGGCGGACGTGTTGACCCAACTGGCGGCCGGAAATGTTACGGCGTCGGTGTCTTTACTCCACGGCAAGATTCCGGCCGGTTGGCTTGCCGCCGGCGCCTCTGGCAACGTGGCGCTGAACCTGGCCGAAGTCGTGGCCGCGGTGCCGCCGGAGATGATGGCGGTGCAGGATGACATGGCTGACGACGTGGTGGCCGCAGCACAACTTGGTCGTCTGTTCGTCTCGGCGGCGCCGCTGGCTACCAGGGCGGTGCCCGTCGTCCCCGAAGCGCTTTCGACCGTAGCCGTGGCCCTGTCGGCGCCGGTCGAGGCCATCTCGGCCGAGGAAGCTAAGACTGGGGTTCCGGTGGTAACCGCGCCAGCCGTACCGGAGGCTTTGCCGGCCGCCCCCGTCGAGGCCATCTCGACCGAGGAAGCTAAGACTGCGGTTCCGGTGGTAACCGCGCCAGCCGTACCGGAGGCTTTGCCGATCGTCCCCGCCGAGGCAGCCGCCACGCCGAGTCCGACGCGGTTGGCGACACCCGCCACCGCCGACCGTGAGGAACGCCCTGTGGCGCGTCCCGCTCTGTCGGCGTTGCTGGAGACGGAGGAGGCAGAGGACTTCCAGCCTGACCTGCTCTCTGAATGGAGTGGCGTCGAGGAGTCACTCGAGCGCGCCCCCCATGGCATTGACCTGAACGTGGCCCGCGCCGCAGAACTCATCCACCTGCCTGGGGTTGGCGAGACCCGTGCACAGGCGATCATTGCGCACCGCAACGCCCACGGACCTTTCAAGTCGATCTACGGTTTGGCGGATGTCTCGGGCGTCGGCCCTGCCCTGTTCCGACGCATGACTGGCCTCTCCGTCCGCAAACGTGTCAACCGACACGCCGTGATGGAGCACTTCCTCACGCTCTCTGCCGATCAGAAGCCACTGCTGTTCCGGGTCGTCGACGCCATCCGCGCCGAGTTCAGCGCCTCAGGCGCAGTGCTGACCAATCTGGCGGGTATGCCGCTCGCGGTCTCCGGCACGATGAAGGACGCGAATCAGTACGCCGCTCTGGGCAGCCGCTTCTTCTTCCGAGCCCGCCGCCATCTGCAAAAATTCGTCGCCCGCGCCTCGGATTGCGTCATTCTACCCGGCAGTACCCCACCGTTACTGTTGCTATCGAGCGGGGACGTTGTGGTCATTCTCACGCTGACTGGCAGTGGCGTCTTGCAGAAACGGCTGAACCGAGCGCGCCGGGCGATGCGCGAGATCGGCTGGCTGCTGAGTCGTCGCGCCGTGGTCTTGCGTGTCTGACGCAGTGAGCCGCCCGGCTGGCTTGGGGCCCGCGGGGGTGGTGGTCTGTTTGGAGATAGAGCGTCATGTCCAGCGGCAACGAGACGCCCCCTGAATTGCAGTGGGCGTGGACAAACGATGACCGGCGGTCTCTGCTGGGACGTTTCCACCTCGGCTTGCAGCACCTGCTGGCGGCGTTCGAAACCTGGCGTCAGACGGGCGACGGCGGCCGCGTGTCCGTCGTGAAAGGCCTAGCGGACCGCCTCGAAGCGGCTGGCATCGATCTTGACGTCTGCGCCTCGAACTGCCACGCCTTGGCCAACACTCTGCGTTCCCATGCCGAGATCGACGGCGCGCAGCCGGTCTCGGCGCACGCCGCGATCCGTCTGAGCAAAGCCCTGGGGTCCCCTGTCATCCTGACGCGGACCACCATCGCGCAACTGGCGGGAAAGACGCTTCGGCTCGAGTATACCGAGGGCGCCAACGCCATCGTCCAGGTCAACGGCGAGTATTGGGGAACGCCACTGGATCGTGTCCTGGTGGTTCAGGACCTGCCTGCGCCTGATCCCGCCGAAGCGAGTTCCCGGCTGCCGCCGGTCCCCGTCGAAGCTCTGCCGGCATTCGCCTTCCGCCTTGATCGTCTGGAGCTGAGCAACGCAATCCAGTTCCTGACCATGACTGCCCGCACCGGCATCCTGTCGGTGATCCCGGCAGCAGGCCCGGTGAATGGCCAGTTGTTTCTGGTCATGGGGCGTGTCGTCCACGCGGTGTTCGGCTCTCATTCGGATGTGGAAGCCGTGGCGCGGCTGATGAACCTGGAGGCTTCGGCGGCGACCTTCGATAACGACGAGGCCGCCCGCACCGCCGAGCGCACGATGAACCTGGCAACCGACCAGTTGCTGATTGAAGCCGCGGTCAAGGCCGACGAACTCACGTCTTGACACGCATGCGGGGTGCGGCGAGGCTGCGAGGGGGAAAGATCAGGGCAGGGAACAGGCGGGAATCACTCGGTCATCCAGTATAGCAGCGCTTCGCAGCCAGGCTCCTCCTGCGGACACCCGGGACAGATGGCGCCGGATTCCGGGAGTTTCACTTCACGCTGTTGCACGAAGTACTCCTCGCCCTTGTCGTCGTAGATGAACGTGCCGTTGGCGCTGCGATCCACAATCACGAACAGACCCTCGCGGCAGCACACCTCGGCGTGACGACGCGAAGCCGTCTCGACCTGCAGGACGATGTCGTTGCCTGCGTCCCGCCCCATCGAGACGGATGTCTTGTTGTCGACCAGAAGCACTTTTTCCCGCCAGATAAGGCAGAGACGATTAGCGCGCTTCGGGGCGACCGCGGTACCGGGGGGCGGCGCCACCGCAACGTCTTGCACGGGCAAGGATGACGCAACCTCGGCGACCGGCGTACTGGGGACTTCATCCGGCGATACCTTGACCTCGCGAAGGGTGACCTTCCGAACGGGCAAACCGGACGCCGTGTCCCGAGGCCGCAAACGGCCGACCGTCTTGAACTTGCTCCGCAGATCAGGCGGGGGTGGCTTGCCCTCACTCGCGGTGGTCGCAGCCGCAGGAAGAGCCGCCTCTCCCCACGACACCTCGTAAAGACTCATATTCAGCCGCTCGGCAGCCTCTCCGGTCAGAGTCATGAAGCGGTGTTGAACACGCTCTCCGGCTTGCTCCAGGACATCGCCAGTGGCCACGATGCAACCCGCCTTGGCCAAGGTCGCCATGCGCGCCGCCGTGGTGACAACCTCCCCGGAATAGTTGCCGGCCCGTACGTGTACGGGCCCGCAGTGCAGGCCCATACGGATACGTACACCGCTGTCGGCCAGTCCGCCAGCCAGGATGGCCTCCTGCATGCCAACGGCCGCATCCACGGCGTCACCGGCATCAACAAACGAACACAACAGCGTGCCGCCGATGGACCGCACCAAGTTGCCAGCGTACTTCTTCCGTACATCCCCCAGCAGGGCCAGACAACGCTGCTGACAATCGCGCGCCTCACCCTCGCCCTTCTGCTCGCGGATCGTCCCGATGGTCGGGATATCCACGAACATCAAGGCTAGATTCTGTGTCTGCTGATCTGCCATAGGCGACGCCTACCGCTCGCTGATTCTGCTGGGCCCAAGCCGCTGGGCAGGGAGCAACCGAGTAACGCAACTCGCCTTGCGCCAGCCTGGAACCAAACCCAACCCACCCATACAGCCAGTAATCATACCGCCCGTTTGGTAGGTTGTCAATGACCGCAGCAAGCACGGCCGCCGATATTCGGCCCCTTGGCGCGTGCCTGCCGCAACGCCACCGACGTGAGCTGCACCGCGGTCCAACTCGTTCCGGTTCACGGACGCCTCTGCTTGATGGACAGGTCCGGCCTGGCGATCGCGATCTTGCTGAAGGGTTCGACTGACTCGGTCAACCACACGTTGCCACCGACCACGCTGTCATGCCCCACGGTGATGTCGCCCAGAATCGTGGCGCCGGCGTAAATGGTCACGTTATCCTCGATGTTCGGGTGCCGCTTGGCGCCCTTGATCAGCCGGCCGCAGGCATCCTTGGGAAAACTGAGCGCCCCCAGGGTCACCCCCTGGTAGATCTTGACGTTATCCCCGATCACGGCCGTCTCGCCGATAACCACCCCCGTCCCATGGTCGATGAAGAAGCTGCTACCGATGGTCGCACCGGGGTTGATGTCGATGCCGGTGATGGTGTGCGCGTGTTCGCCCATGACGCGAGGGATGAGGGGGACCTTGGCCAGGTAGAGTTCATGGGCAAGTCTCTGGACGGCAATCGCTTTCAGGCCCGGATAAGCAATGATGATCTCATCGGTGGAGTGGGTGGCTGGATCGCCGTCGAGCGCCGCCTGCACGTCCGTCTTCAGCACATTGCGGATCTGGGGCAGGCGCCGCAGCAGGCCGATCACCACGTCGTCGGCCTGCCGAGCACAGTCGCAGCCCGTGCAGCACTCCTGCACACAACGATAGGCATAGGCCCGGCGGACCTGTTCGGCGAGAACCTGGTAGACCTCGTTGACCAAGTCGCCGATGGTGAACTCGATCGCGGCCCGCGTGACCGGGTGCAGACCCGTATACCCCGGAAAGACGATCTCGAGCATCTTCTCGAGGATGGCCACCACCGCATCGCGCTCGGGCATATTGCCACCGTCGATGTGGGTGATCCCTTTCTCATCCTCATACGTGGCACAGATGGCGCGGGTGATGTCCATGGCAACGCTGGCGGTCCACGCCCCCACAGGCGCAGGATGCCGCCCGAAGGTGCATCGCGACAAAACCTTCTGACTACGCTCGTTCATGGGTCTGATGCTTCCTTTTCGACAATGACAGTCACTGGGCCATCATTGAGGAGGCGGACTTTCATGTGAGCTCCGAACACCCCTTGGGCGGTCCGGAGTCCGCTCTCTGCCATGCACCCCACAAAAGCCTCATAGAGGGGTTCCGATGCGGTCGGCGGGGCCGCATCAATGAAACTCGGACGACGTCCCTTGCGGCAGTCCCCATAGAGCGTGAACTGCGAGACGACCAGCACGCTGCCGGCCTGGTCGCGCACCGAGCGGTTCATCTTACCGTCCTGATCTTCAAAAATGCGCAGATCGAGGCACTTGCCGGCAACGAATTGGACCTCCTTACTGGTGTCGCCGTTGCGCACCCCCAGCAGAATCAAGAGACCAGGCCCAATCTGCCCGGTGATGCGCCCACCAACCTCGACGGAGGCCTCCAGGACCCGCTGTACAAGCGCACGCATAGATTCGGCCTCTACCCCATCCATCCCTGACCGTCAACGGGAGCCGTAAACGTGTGGTAGGTCGCTCCCCGACGTGGAGCCAATCTAGCGCCGACGGACGCAAGTGGCTACCCCTTCGCGGCGGCGGGGGCGCAACTCAGCTCCGTGGAGGTTTGCTTGTCCGAGAACCGCAGAATGTCGAATGACCAAAGGCCAATGACGAAGTGCAGAATCATCGGCACGGCAACGGCGGTTCGCATATCGGTATGTCCGGCCGTAGCTGGGGCTCCAGCTGAACCCTTGTATGAGACTTGACCGCGATCTTCGCTCTGTTCCGCCTGCGCCGGGGGCTCGACTGGAGGGCAAGAGCAGTCCTGCCGCCCGAACTCAGTCCCAGACCGCGCCGGCCGGCAGGCCAAGCTTTGGACTGCTGTGGCTTGACACAGCTTTGCGCCCCCACCGTTTAGCTTGACGCCGGTGCGCCGCGCGGCGGGGCGCTCTACCCAGACGGCGGCGGGCCG
>CAIZKT010000772.1:0-23145 GCA_903933565.1 uncultured Victivallales bacterium
CCGGCCAGCGGGGCACGGACGATGTTGACGCAGGGGCCCAGCAGGATGTCGCAGCCGTAGGCCAGCGTCTCCTCGGCCAGGGCTTCGCCCAGGCGGTGGAGCAGCGCCGGGTTCCAGGTGGCGGCCAGGCCGACCCCGGTGGGGAAATAGGTGGCGGGGCCCACCTTGCGGCCGTCCTTCTCCCCGTCGGCGCGGACCCCATGAGGGCCGTCGGTCATGAGGACCGAGCCTATCCCTTTTTCCGGGATAGCGAAGGTCGCCCAGTTATCCTTGCCCGAGAGAAGGCTGCACTTCTGGGCCAGGGTGAGTTCGGCCATGAGCGTGTCAATGAGCTTCGTGGCGGCGGTATCGAGCGTTGTCTTCATTCTTGTTTCTCTTTTTCAAATAATAACGTTTGATTCATATGCTCACGCCGGTCGGCACCGTCGTGAAGCGGATGTCGCGGGCCCATGGGTTAATTTCGAAATATTCGTCGCTGTTGGTCTCGGTGATCTGCACGCCGGCGATCGTCAGGTTCTCGAAGACGACGTCGCGGATGCCGTTGGTCGCGTCTTTGCCGATGATCCGGCTCTTGCGGACGGGCAGGTTCTGCCGGCCTTCGACAGTGATGTCGCGGAACCACAGGTTGCTGGCGTTGCCCTCGGAGGAGTTCTGTGTGTCGCCCCAGGGATAGGGTCGGTTCTCGATCCAGAACAGGCGGCAGTTGTCGTTCAGGTCACCCTCGATGCGGATCTCCTCGTAGATGTGGTTCTTCACGCCCAACTTGCTCTCGCGGCCGTCGATGACGCATTGGAAGACGGCGTTTTCAGGGCAGACCTTGATGTCGATGTTCCTGGCCAGTGTCGTGAACTCGTGGTTCAGTGGGCCGGCCCAGTAGCTCAGGCAGAAAATGTTATTGTTGGACGAACTGACAAAGGAGTTCTGCAGGATCATGTTGCCCATGAAGTTGTCACGAGGAAAAAAGACGTCGTCGCCGACAAAGGCGAAGCACTGGTCCACCATGACAGTTTGGCTGGGCGATGGGGTAAGGTAGAAGCCGTCGGTCGAGCCGAACCACGGCGAGATCAGCTTCACCCCATAGATCCGCTGAAGGCTGTGGAAGGTGTTGTAGGAGGGGGCGTTGACGATGGTGATACCTTCGAGGTGGTTGTCGGCGTCACCGTCGGCGGTGTCGCCGGAGATCATGAAGTAGTCGCGTTGTTTCTCCCACGGCAAGGACAGGACAGACTCGCCCGTCCAGAGCTCCCCCGAGAGGACGCCGGGGCCCAGGATACGGACGCCACGCCGGCCGCGAAGGTCGATGTTGCCCTTGACCCACGCGCCGCCGTCGAGATAGATCGCCCCGCCATCGGGTGCGGGATGCAGGTGACCGATCTCATGCACGCCGGGGCCGAAGTACTCGGCCCCCTGCGGCACGGCCGGCTTGGGCGGATCGGCATAGATAAAAATCGGGTTGGCGTCGTCGCCGTCAACCGTGATCCAGGCCTTGTCGTTCTGGTTGAGCGTAAAGACGGCCTGCCCGCCACGGATCCCGGCGACGATGGCCTTGGACTTTGGGCTGATCTGCACGTTGCCGATCGCCCCGGCCAGCCTGGTCAGGCGCACCTGAACCGGCCCCGTGGTTCCGAACGTGGCGAAATTCACGCTGGGATGCTTGCCGCGGTGCCAGCCGTAGCATATGGCCAGGCGTGACATCTTATAGAGGTATAACTCCCGCCACGTCGCACCATCAAGCAGTTCGACCTTGTACAGATCGCTACGGTAGGCATCACCGCCGGGGCCAGGGTAGACCTCAAGCCGCCGGGAGAGGCCCTGCGCTCCTGCATCGTTCACTTGCGATTCGCTTTGCATGTTGTTCACGATCTCTTTTTGCATGGCGTCACCGTCCGGTTCCGAACACATTCCGTACCGCGCGCAGGTACCCATAACCCCAGCGCATGTCGGGCAGAAGGTAGCTGCCTTCGGTCCACTCGTTCCAACTGTTGAGGGTGACCAGCGGGGCCTGCTGCGGGCGCGCGTCGAGCCAGGCCTTGGCCTTCCATAGACAGGCCTCGAAGGCATCGGGAGTGGCGTTGACGACCACGCTCTCCTGCTTGAACGACGGGTTGCGGTGGGTGTTGTCCCAGCCGATTGAAGCGTGCGGGTAGTACGTGCCGTGGATAGCCTCGTAGTTAGGCCAGTTCTTGATCGCCTGGTCGGCCCACACCACGTAGTCGCCATTCTGGCCGCCTTCCATGCAGTACTGATAGGAAGTGGCGCTGTCGAAACCAAGCGCGCGGGCGGTGGCGGCTTCGCTGCCGGGCGCCAGCTTGGCGCCGGCCTCCACCCCGCCCCGCTGGCGACCGATCGCCTGGATATCGAGCCCGGGCAGACCGAGCTCCACGCAGCGCCGCCGCATCCAGGCGAAGGCGTCCTTCGTCTGCTCGACCCCGCCAAGTCCACCGATCAGGTTGGGATAGTCGAAGATCGAGAAGACCGGCTTGTCCGCAATGCGGTAGTAACTGTCGAGAGTGAAGTATTTCCCGATGATGCGGTCAAACATCGGCTCGAGCACGGCGCGCGAGACCTGGCCGTACCAGAGGGTCGGCCGCGGGCGGTCCCAATGGGTGTCCTCGTGCATGTTCCAGAGGGTGTCAACGTCGTGGTTGGCCCACATCAGGTAGAACTTGCAATCCGTGCCCTTGAGCGCCGGGATGAGTGCCTCGTTGAGCTGACGCTCGAAACAGGGTGCGTTCTCGTACCAGTACCAGTCCATAACAAAGACGTTGATGCCATGCTCCATGGCCAGTTCGACGTGCTGGCGCATGACCTTGATGTCTGCCTCGTCCTGCCAGCCCAGCAGCGGGATGCGCGGCATGTCGTGGCCCGGGAAGCGCGGGGTGCCGCGCCGCACCGTGTACCACTCGCCGTCCTTCTCCGGCCAAAAATGTTCCACGCGGGGTTCGTAGTGATACGACGGCCAGATGTAGGCCGCCACGTCGTAGTTCCGTTTCATATGTTTCGTTTCTTTCATATGTTTCGATCCTATTCGTCCAACCGCACACGCAGCACCTCTACCGCCTCCTTGCGCCGCGAGACGATGATGTGCAGGCAACCGTCGTGCACGAGTGTATGCGGATAGCCGTAGTCGCCGACCTTATGCATACCCGGGGCTACTTGCGCGTAGGGCGTGGAGTCGTCGGCCAGGATAAAATGACGGTCGAACCTCACCCCATCCTCGGAAAGCGAAAGCACCAAAGGCGACCGTTTCCCGCGCGGCTCGGGATCGGGGCAACCGACGTAGTAGAAACGTCCGCCAGGCATCCGTCCGAAGTGGAACTTGGTACCAGTGTCGGTGAATTCGGTGGACTGCGGCGCCGACCAGGTTGCGCCATCGTCGGCGCTCTCGGTGACCCACAGCCGCCCGGTCTTGGTCCGCAGCAGCATGTGCAGGATGCCGTCGTTGGCCTGGAAGAACGCCCCCTCGCAGAGGCTGCTCGACCAACCGGCCACCGCCTGCACCTGCCGGAATGACTCGGAGTCGTCCACGATGGTCTCCGCCATAGCGTCCGGGTAGATGCCGGTCATGCGCCATTTATGTAGTCCGCCGGGATCGTCGGTGTACGGGAAGCTGATATTGCCGCTGAGGATGAGCCGGCCCGAGGCGGTGCACTGCGGACCGTGATTGGGAACGATGGGCAAGCGCAGGTCGATCGGATCGCTCCAGGCGCTGCCGTCGCGGCTGGTCACGGCGAGCAGCGTGGTGTTCGCGTGGCCACTGTCGGCGGGGCGGCGATGGCCATTCTCGTCGAGGCATTCGGCGCGGTATTCGTAGCTGCCGGCATAGGCGACGAATTGCCCGGCGTGCTGGTGGAACCCGGCGGCGGTCAGCACCCTCTCGGAGTGTTGTCCCGCCAGGGAATCGATCAGAGGCGCCGGTTCCGTCCAGTTCATAAAATCCTCCGAGCTGGCGATCAGCACCCGCTGTCCCGGTGCATCCTCGTCGTGGCGGCCATTGGACCAGATGGCATGGTAGCGCCCGTTGAACCACGCCAGGTGCGCATGGTGCGAATAGAACCATGCCGTTTGCGGGCGGTACACCCAGGCGCGCTCGACGGGAAGGCTCGCCGCATGGGCGGCGTGGTATCCTCGGTTGGTGATGCTGTCCAGGGTCGGTTTCACTTTCGAAGTATCCTAAGTACAACGCCATCGCATGGGGAAAGGTTCAGTTCGATGGATCCATTTTCCGCCCGCGCCCCGCCATGGCAGCACTCGGCAAGAGACCATTCATCGGCAAGTTTCAGGCCGGTCTTCATCGGCTGCGGCGATTGGTTGAGCGCCACAACGATCCGCTCTGTTTCGTTGACGGCATGCTCGGTAACCGCCAGGAAAGGATGGTCCTTCTGTGTTGCGCGTCGGCGCAGGGCCCCGCCCGCGAAGTGTCGATAGAGTTGCCAGGCGGCGGGCGCATCGGGCGCATGGAAAGCGCCGGGAAGGGTTGCCAGCGTTGTTTCCAGCGGTGTCGCCAGAAAGACCACACGCCCCTGGCCGTACCGGTGCTCGGCCAACAACGGACTGCCACCGGGCTCGGTGGCCAGGATTGTGGCGCCGGCCGGTGCGAAGTTGTGCCGGAAGGCGCCCGCACAGGGAATTGACGGGCGCCCCGGAATGTCCCGCAGTTCGACGGTCGCGGAACCGGTCCGGCGTTCGCGGGCAACCGGTCGCAGGCCGGTAAGTTTTTCAAAGCCGCTGGGCATGGCGTCATCGAGCGAAAGATACAGCGTTGCGCCGCCGGCCACCCGGTCAAGCAGCTCCATCCAGTGTCGGCGGAAAAGGAAGCTGCCCCCCTTCAGGCTCGGCAACAGGTAGAGCGGCGAGTCCGGCAGGGTCTGACCGGCGTAGCGGAAGGTCAGATCGAAACCCGCCTGCTTGGCGAGGATGAAACTGCTGAACGCCGCGGCCCAATTGTCCTGATCGCGGGTTAGAAGGCAAACCGCCTCGGTCGTGCGTTCCGGCAGGACGTCAAACGGCAAAGCATCGAGCGTCGCGCGAAACTCCCGGTAGGTATCCGCCACCGCCTTGCGGCGGCCATTGGAACCGAACAGCCCCAGCTCGCGCTCCAGCGAGATCCAGTCATAGGGCGCGTGTTCGAGGTGATCCTGATCGAAAGCGCACCACCAGAGTGCGCCGTGGCAGTCGTTGGCCCAGAGCGAGAACAGGCAGGCGCGCAGGTAGTCGGCGGCAACGGACTCGTCGGCGATCATCGGCCCGAGCGTGCCGAATTCCTCGCATAGGCATGGCTTGCCGCCGATATCGGCGTAGAAGCGTGATTCGGCGGTGCCATGAAGGATGCCGCGGATGGTATGTACCGGATCCTGATCACAGTACGGCGTGAACGGCGGGTAAGGGTGAGTGGTCAGCACGTCGGTCAGCTCGCCCTGGTCCTGCATGGTCCAGGCGCCGGACGGGGTGAGACTGTGCATTCCCGAGAGGACGGGACGGGAGTGGTCGGCGGCGCGGATGGCATTGGCAATAGACGCAGTCCAGACGTAGGCCTGCTCGCGGGAGGCGTTGCCCATGCAGTTACACTCGTTGCCGAGGTCCCAGGCGCAAATCGCGCTGTGCTGGCGGAAGCGTCCGACGAATTCACGCACGAAGCGCAGTTGCCACTGCAGGGACATCGGATCGGTCAGCGGATCCCGGCCGCTGAGCGCGGGCGGCACGAAGAGGCGTCCGCTCATCCAGCCCGTGATCAACCCGACCACGCACCGCAAGCCCTCGCGCCCGGCCAGATCGAGAAACGCGGCGAAGCGCTCCAGCATGACTTCGCTCAGGCCCGCCTGGCCGGAGGAATCGTTGGGCAGGGGTGCTTCAGCAAAGCGGAACTCCTTCGCGGGCTCCCAGGCTGAACCGAGCCGGCTGATCGGCTGGAAGTCGGGCCAGAGCGGGAAGATGCGGATGATCTGCAAGCCGTTGTCGGCCAGGAGGCGCAGATCCTTGGCCACCACGTCCGGCCGCCAATCGCTCCACATGCGCGTGCCGGCATGCGATGCCCAGTAATTGCAGCCCAGGACAAAAGAACCTTGCTTGTTAAGATCCGTCATAGAACCTCTCATGCGTTTTACACTTTCCAAAGGCACATTCCGCGTATTTGCCAGCCAGGTTCCTGAGCCGTTTTGTGTCCTTCTCGATCATCGTGCACTTCTCCATGGGTTGCATACTCCTTCTCGCGAACACGTGACAAATCTACCTGAGCGCGGAGCGCGATAGGCAGCATTTGCTGGTTCGATGTCCGGTTCAGGTGGATTCTTCCTGTCGCAACGTCTGCGCCGCGCGAATCATTGCCAGATAGTTCTCAGTCGGAACGTAGTCGGGAATGGAGTTCCCTGAACCCAAGGCATACCCCTGCGCCGACTTTCTGAATCGTTTGCCCAATTCAAGCACCTTGTCGTAGATGATGGCCGGAGTATTCACGCAAAGGAAGTCCATATCAAAGCCGCCCAGCAGGCCGATCCTGTCGCCATAGTCCTCAATCCATCGACCGAACGGTGCGATGGAATCCTCGTTCGAGTGCTTCGCGTCGATGCCCAGAGCGATCACATCGTCCATGATCTCGAAAATGCACCCGCATGAATGCCAGAGGAACAGCCCGCCGGCGGCATGCACGATGTCAATCACCCGGTGATACTGAGGGAGGATATGATTACGAACCGTTGTCGGGTTGGTCAGAAGCGACGACTTGAAGCCTAGATCGTCGCCGAAACGGCAGGCGGCAAACTGGCCACCATACCGAGGCATGAACTCCTCCCAGATCGTGCACATCAGGTTGCCGATGGCTCGAAACAAGTCGGCGTACAATTCCGGGTCATCAGCCTCCATGAACGGGAGGTACTCCAGTCCAACGAGATATTCGGCCAGTTCAAACACGCCGTTGCCAACGCCACCCACCGCTTTCATGCCCGGTGGCAATGCGGCAACCAGCGCGTCCAAACGCGGGCGGGCGTGACGCCAATAGAGCAAGGGTAACTCACTCCATGGATAGGCATCGAAGTCCGCGCGAGATTGAATGGGGCCTTGGCCGCCTGAAATCGCCGTGCGACCGGGCAGGACTCCTCCAATGCAGACTTCGTACGACACCGTGTCGTAGGTCATCTTACGAAAGAACCGACAGTGGTGGCGGAAGTACTCGGTTCTATCCTTCGCGTCTCCACCTTCCAGCGCGGCAAAGCGCAGGCCCAGAATCTTCTCCATTGAGGCTGCGTTGACAATATGCTCGTAAAGCGGCAGGCGAACGGGGCGTTTGTTCAGCATCACGTCCGCAAAATGCCGATAGTCCGGTTGAAATTCCATGTTCATCCTTTCATCAAACAGGTGGCGGTGGCGCGGGTCCTCCGACGCCACCAGCCGTTGGTTCGATCTTCAGTATCTGCCGTATGTTCTGGCGGTTTCGATCATGGCCGCGAGATTCTCGTCCGGTGTATCCCGTCCGCATTGATCCCCCGTGGACAGGATGAACCGCCCCCCCGCCTCAGTTAGAACAATGCCATACTGTAGTCTCGAACCGCACTGTTTGTAAACTATTTTATTTGAATTATAATAGAATCGCATCCGAGTTGCTTGATTTGTGGTCATACGACGGGTTGAAAGACGCTTTCCACAGAATCTGGTTCAATACGAGCAGGTGACGGTCAGCTCCTGACCCTTCTGTAACCGGGCACGGATCAGGCCGTCGGATTCCGCCGCCTCGGTCCCGGCGGGCGCGGACAAGGTGCAGCGTCGTCCGGAATCCGGCGGTAGGCGCACACGCAGCGGATTGCCTGCCAGGCTGCGGACTCTCACCCAGGCAACGCGGCCGTCGACCCAACGGCCGCTGACCAGGAAAGCGCCTTCAGCCGAAAAGTCATCGAAGGCCGCATTCGTCCAGCGTTTCGGCATGGCGGGAAAGATCCGCACCGTGTCGCCCCAGCTTTGCAGCAGCATGTAGCCCACCGACTCCACCGCCGACAGGGGCGTCTCGATCACCATCATGCCGCCCTCGCAGTAGAGGGTGTTGGGGCCGCAGAACTCCAGCAGCTTGTCCAGTTTCGCGATGGCCTGCTCGCCATCGCCCAGGGTGGCGTACATGCAACTCGCCGCTGTATAGCTGTAGCCGCAGAAGGCCTCGGGCATGGAGGTGAAATGATCCGCCGACCGGCGGATCAGCGCGGCCGCTTCGGGGCCCTGTTCCGGGTTGAGAACATGATAGGGATGAATGCCCAGCAGATGGGAGAAGTGGCGGTGGGTGGCGTCAAACTCCTGGTCGCCGCCCAGTTTGAGACCGTTGACACCGGCAGGCATGGGGACAAGATCACGCCGCACCTCCTCCCAGCGCGGACGCAGGGGATCATTGAAGGCGAAGCGCGTGTCGAGATCAAGAAGGGCGCCAACGGCCCAGTGCAGCGAGGCGACGGCGTAGTTGGCGTCAGGGATGAGGTCGCGGACCTTGCGCTCGCGCAGGATCTCGTCAAATTCCGGCGAACGCGTCGGCGACAGGTGCAATTTGCCGTCCTTGCCGGGCGTGAGGTGATGCAGGTAATAATTCACATCCTGCTTAAGCACCGGAAACAGCCAACGGGCGACCTCGTCGTCACCACAATGGCGCCAGAACCGCCACAGGTCATGCAGCACCCAGGTCAGATTGCCCGTCTCATCGCCCCACGAATCTTCGCCGTGAAAGTCGCTGCAGCGCCCCACCAACACCGAATCCGAGGCATGCATCCCGGCGTTGCGGTTCAGTACGCCCGAGGCGTACAGGCGCTGCATGCCGTTGAGGAGCGACCGCCCCGTGTCCAGGCGGTTGGCACTGAAGGCGGGATAGTACTCGATTTGCACATTGAGATTCCACCACACCGCGCCCCATGCGGGTTTGTAGATCCACGGCCCGGAGGTGTCGATGATGAACGATGAATCCTCGGCTGAGGCGGCGGCGAATTTGGCGATCTGCAACCACCAGAAGCGCTCCCATACTGGATCCTCCGGCAGGGCGAGACGACTGCGCGTCAAATGGCGGTGCCACCAGTCGCGGTGATCCGTATCGAGGCGGTCGAGAGGCCGGGCGAGAATCTTCTTCATTCGGTCGAGCGCCTCCCCCTCGGACTTGGCCACTGCGACCTCCACCGGCTGCTGGTAATCATGCGCGGCGCCCAGCGTGGCGATCAGCATGCGTCGATTGGGTGGCAGCGTGCGCACCGTCCAGGCCACCGCATGGGCGGCGCCTTTCTTGAGCGGCTGGGTGATGAGCGTCAGGCCGTCGCGGCTGGCGGTGGTTGGTCTGGGCGGCAATAGGTCGGCCAGCTCACCATTTTTCAAATCCTTCTCATGATCAAAATTGGGCGACACACCCCATTGCTCACGCACCCGCAGCTCGGCGGCGTCTTCGCCGCCCTCGGTGGTCATCTCCACCACGAAAGCGTGCTCGGTGCGATGGACGTACGATCGCCAGGCGATGCGGCCACGGTCGGTGGTGATGGTCCCATGCGCCTCGCCATTCCACACCGACTGGCGAAGGTTTTCGTTGGTGATGACGCCGACGGGACGCAGCAGAATGTCGCCGGCAAACAGGCGCGTATAGAAGTATTCACCGGGGAGGATGGTGCCGTGGCCGATGATGTCGTAACGCCCCATCACCCAGCGCAGGGTCGCCGGATCCTCTTTCGTGCGAAAAATCAACGACCCCATGGTGCCGTCGCCAATCCACGCCCCCTGGGTGACACCAGGCTTCAGGACGCCGTCCACAACATGATCCTGATCCGCCAGAAAACCGGCCCAGCCGGCGTCATCCCGGGGCGTGACGAGGCCGGGAGTGTCCGCGTCGGTCAGGCCGGCGATCAGGTTCACTGAATAGTTGTGTTCCGTCATTACTTGCATCCTCCACACTCCGGGAAACCAGCACTCTTCAGTCCACTACTCGATCCGCCTATCGGTCGCCGGGTCGAAGAAATGGGCCTTTCCGATGAAGACGGCCGGCTCGGCGGTCTGACCGACTTGGAACCTGCTGTGCGCGTCGACGCGGCTGATGAATGTCGTATCCGCGAGCCGGAAGTAGATATAGGATTCCGACCCCATCGGTTCGACCACCTCCACCACCGCCTTTATGCGCGGGGCGCCGGCCAACTGCTCCGCCGCCGCGGAACCAATATCTTCCGGACGCAACCCCAAGATCACGGGTTTGTCACGGAAAGCCACCAGCATGGCGTGGTCTTTCTCCGGAACTGCCAACCTCATTTCCCCCGGCCCCTCGAATAGCATGCCACTGCCTGTGCCCCGGATATGTCCCTCAAAAATGTTCATCGGCGGCATCCCGATAAACCCGGCCACGAACCGGTTGGCAGGCCGGTCGTACAAGCCCAACGGGTCGGCGACCTGCTGGATCAACCCGTCCTTCATCACCACGATCCGCTCACCCATGGTCATGGCCTCAATCTGATCATGGGTCACGTAGATCATCGTCGTGCCGAGCTGGTTGTGCAGGCGGCTGATCTCCACCCGCATCTGCACCCGCATCTTGGCATCGAGATTGGACAGCGGCTCGTCGAACAGGAATACCGCGGGCTTGCGCACGATCGCGCGGCCCACCGCCACGCGCTGGCGCTGGCCGCCCGACAACGCCTTCGGCCGCCGGTCCAGCAGTTCAGCGATCCCCAGAATCCGTGCCGCCTCGTCCACGCGCGCCGCAATCTCCTGCTTCGGAAACTTCCGCAACTTCAGGCCAAACGCCATGTTCTCCCGCACCGTCATGTGGGGATAAAGCGCGTAGTTCTGGAACACCATCGCGATGTCGCGGTCCTTGGGCGGCACATCGTTGACCACGCGGTCGCCGATCGCAACGGTGCCGCCGCTGATCTCCTCCAGGCCGGCCACCATCCGCAGCGTCGTGGACTTGCCGCAGCCGGACGGCCCGACCAGGACGACGAACTCCCCGTCCCTGATTTCGAGATTGAACTTGTCCACGGCCTTGACGTTGCCGGGATACACCTTGTCGACGTTCTTCAGTATGACCTTTGCCATGGGACCCTTTATCCTTTCACCGCGCCTTCGGTCAACCCGCGCACGAACAGCTTCATTGAGAAGAGAAACAACAGGATGATCGGAATGCTCGCCATGGCGTAGCCCGCCATCAGCGGCCCCCAGAACTTGAGGTACTCGCCCGCCATGCGCAGCAACTGCACCATCACCGGCAGCTGCGCGTGGTCGCGCATGACGAGCAGCGGCAGCACGAACTCGTTCCACGCCGCGATGAACTGCATCACGCCCACCGTGCCGAGGATCGGGCCGGAGAGCGGGAGCACGACGTGGCTCAGTTGCTGGAAGTGGCTGGCCCCGTCGATCTCGGCCGCCTCGTAGAGGTCGCCCGGGATGTCCGCCAGGAAGTTGCGTAGCACGAAGATGGCGAAGACCTGCCCCGAGGCGGCGCCCACGAGGATCAGGGCCGCGAACGTATTGACCAGGTTGAGATCCATCAGCAGCCGGAACAGGGGCACCATGTTGGCGATCATCGGCATCATCATCAGGACCAGGATCGCGTTCCAGAAGAAGCTGGACAGCGGCATCTTCTGCCGGGCGAAGAAGTAAGCGGCGCACAGCGCGAAGCCAAGCGTCAGCACGGTGACGCTCGTCGAGATGAAGATGCTGTTGGCCACCGTCGGCATCACCTGCCGCCAGGCTTCGATCCAGTTCTCGGGATGCAGCGGTTGCGTCAACACGGCCGGCGCGGCGTAGAACTGGATGTTCGTCTTGAAACTGACCACGACCATCAAATAGAGCGGGAGGAAGGCGAACGCCAGCACCAGCCAGATGAAAAGATGCTTGTTCAGGCGCAGGGCCAGCCCGCCGCCACGGCACAGCGCGCGATGCCACGGGGTATCCCGCCGCTCGAGGTACCGTCTCTGGCGCGCTTCCGCCCTGGCAACGGCGGCGGCATCCGGCGTAGCGCCAGCCGCTGCCGCCATCGTCGGCGACGGCGTTTTCGGCGCCCGCTCCCGCATCGCCCAGGTAAGGACCTTCTGGAGCACCATGACAATCACGGTGAGAACGATGCCTACCGCACAGGCATAGCCCATCGCCTGCTCCATGAACGCCTTGCGGAGCATGAACAGCGCCGGGACCGTCACCTGGCCGCCCGGCCCGCCGTTAATGCCCGCCAGCGCCAGCACCATGCCGGCGTCCTTGATCGTGTCAATGATGACAAAAACCAGCAGCAGGTAGATCGACCCCATGATCAGGGGCAGTTCGATGCGGGTGAACTTGGTCCACCAGTTGACCCCGTCGATCTCCGCGGCCTCGTAGACGTCCTTGCTGATACCCTGCAGCTTCGCCAGGTGCGTAAGCACGGCGAACGAACCCACCCACGGGAATCCCCAGACCACGCACGCGGTCAGGATCAGCCGCGGGTCGCCCAGCCAGGCCGGCATCTGGCCCGGCACGAAAATACCGCCCCAGTTGAACCACTGGTCCATGCGCACAAGCAGGTCGAACAACCCCGACGAAAACAGGAACTGGTTGAGGTAACCGGAGGTGGCTTCGAAGAAGAACGACCGCCAGATCAGCACCACCACCAAACCCGGAATCACCATCGGCACGACGAACATGGCGCGGTAGAAGAACTGCATCCTGACGCTCCGGCAACGGTGGATGCAGACCGCCACCATCAGCGCCGGGATCATCTTGACCACATTCCAGAGCCCCAGAATCAGCGCCACCTTGAACGAGCGCCAGAACTCCGAGGACTTGCAGAGGTCGATGTAGTTCTTCAGGCCGACGAATTCGGAGATATCCGCCCCATTCCAACGGAAGAAGCTGTGGAAGACGCCGCTGGCGGCGGGGTAGTAAATGAACAGCCCGATCAGCACCAACGCCGGCAGCACGAACAGGTAGATCTCCCAGTGGTGCCGGATCTCTCTCCACTTGATGTCGCGTCCCGCCATGGCTACCGACCCTCCTTATCCCTGGCCGCGAGGCGCGCACGCACCCGCGCGACGACGTCCGGGCTGAACTCGTAGGGGCCCACCGCGTTGGTGACGACGCCCTCATCCAGGTGCGTCTGCAACAGGGCCGTGCCAAGGTTCCGGTAGATCAGCCGGCCGGTGGTCATTGCGCGGTACTTCATCCACAGCGACACCGCGTTCGTGCCGACTTCAGCCAGGGCACGCACGCGGGCGTCGGCCAGTAAACGCTCATCCCCCACCACGGCGCGCCGCCGGTTGCGTTGCTCCTCGGCCAGTTCCTCCGTCCCACGCGTCAGGTAGAACGGCTGGAACTCGGCAACCATCTGCTCGTAGCTGGTCTGTTTCACCTGGAAGAGCGCGAACTGCTGCTGCCACTTGATGCTTGTCTCGCCGCCCAAGCTGTCCAACGGCATGGCTGGGAAGACCCCTTCCAGGTGCGGCTCGAACGCCTTGACCACAGGCGAGATGCTGGCGCCCTCGATGGCCGGGATCCAGCCAATGATCCGGTTGAGTTCCTCGTTCCCCTTCTGGCTACCGAGAAAGCGTAGGAAATCCAGGGCCACCTCCGGATGCTTGCTGGTCCGGGTGATGGCGAACGGAAGCGGAAGCCCCGCCCCCGGATTCTCGTAGACCGGCCCCTGCACGATCGCGCCGAATTCAGGGTCGTCCCGCGCTGGGATCGGAAAATCCATGATGCCGACTTCGAACACGCCGCGCGCCTGCTCCACCAGGCTGCCGGCATCCCATGTGCCGGTCGTGATGAACACCGCGCGCTGCTGGGCGAACAGGAAGACCGCCTCATCGCGCCCCAGCCCCGTGAACCCCGCCTGGAACTGGTCGGTCAGTTGGCGCAGCATCCGGAAACGCGCCTCGAAGGGCGGGAAGTCGAACCCGATCCGCCCCGTCTTGAACCCCACGAACAGCTCGTCACTGCCGACCACGCCGTCCCGGTTGAAATCCACGCGCCGGACGGCTCCGTAGGTGAGCGGCGCGCTCATGAAGCCGTCCCACATACCCGCATGATAGCCCGAGCTGGTGATCGGCGTGTAGGGCCGGCCCTGCTCGTCCAAGTGGCTGCGGATGGTCTCGCAGGTCTGGATGAACTTGCGGTAGTCGTGCGGCGCCTCGGCTAGGCCGGTCAGCTTCCGCAGCAGATTCTTGTTGTAGAACACGCGGGTGCCGAACTGGGCCAGCGGCACGGTCATGTACTGCTGCAACTCATTCACGTAGCTGCTGCGCATGCCGTCCCGGTAGGTCTTGAACCAAGGCACGCCCTCCAGCGGCGTGCCGCGGTTGTAGGGGTTCGGTTCGGTCACGTAGGAGGTCAGCGGCAGGAAGTAGCGGCTGTGATAACCCAGCAGGACGTTGTACGGCAAGCCCGACCCAACCTCGATCATGTCCGGCGCCGTTCCGCCCATCAGTTGCGTCGTCATCCACGTGCCGTACGAACTCTCGGGAATCGCGTCCTGGACGATCGAGACCTCCGGATGCAGCCGGCGGTATTCCGCCGCCATCCGGTTGAACGCCTCCCGCACGCCAGCCTCCAGCTGCCAGTGCCCGATCCTGAGTTGAATCGTCGTCCCCGGCGGCATCCCGGCCTTGCGGTAGGACACAATGGCAAACACCGACCAGAGGAAGACGACGCTGACAAAAAGCAGCGCGGAATTCCGCCGTAGAAATGACCAAGCCCGGGAGATCATCGCGCCCCCTTTTCAGGTGGCGGTGACTCCTGTCCACTGCCCACTGCCCACTGCCCACTGATCTCCGCTTCCAGCTCGTCCATCCGCTTCAACTCCTGCCTCGCAACGAAGACCCGCTGTTCCCTGGGGTACTCGGTGATAAACTTGCGGTAGTACTCGCGAGCCATATCGAAGTCGCCGGTTTCGAACTCCGCCAGTGTGGCAACCTGCCAGTAGAACGTTGACATATCGCGAGCGGAAGGCGGAGTGGCCGGATTAACCTCCGCTGACCGGAAAGCCTCAAACGCAGCTTCCAGGCGACGATCCTTCAACCCCAGCACCGCGCAACAGTGTCCCACCAGCCCATAGGCGGTGCTGCGCCAGGGACTTTGCGGACGCGTGCCCAGGAAAGTTTCCAGCGCTGCGAGAACCTCGCGGGTGCGCGCCTCATCCGGCTGCTCCAACCGCGCGGCCTGCTGATGAAAAAAGGCTTCCTCGGCCGCGGGATGGGAGGGAAACCGGTCGATGACTTCCTGGTAAGCCTCGACCTGAGGCGGCAGGGGCGGAATCTCACCGCCCACCGGCGCGGCTTTCATCCGCGCCAGCGCCAGCCAGCTCCACGCCGCCAAGTCGTTCGTCGGTGCCAGGGCGATCACCTCACGATACAGCCGTTCCGCCCGGACCTTATCCTCCTCCGGCCGGCGCAGGCTCCACGTCGTCGCCTGCGCATACAGCGCCGCCAGGTGGTTCGAACTGCCGGGCTCCGCGCCTTGCGCCACCGCCTCGAAGTCCTTAAGCGCGAGGCTGAACTCGCCCAGGCGGTACAGGTCCCATCCACTCGCCATCCGCTCACCGGCCGATCCCCCGCCCCGGCCGGCTCCGCACCCGGCGCAGAACGCCAGTGTCGCCGCCACAGCCGCCATCGCTATCCATCGTCTTGTCATCGTTCAGGGCCTATCGCGTGTAGAGCAGGTATGCGGCCTTGGTGTTGGCAGCCTGCGAAGCGGTCAGCGTCACCTTGCGCTTCTGAGCCGGGCCATCCAGCAGGATGAAGCTGTAACCGACCCGCTGGAAGGGGACGGTCTGATCCGTCTTGATCTCCAGCACCGTTTTGCCATCAGCCGCCAGAACGATGGAGCCGCCACCCCCCGTCAATTCGTAATAGAGTCCCAGGCCGGTGCAGGGCACCTCCGTCGCCAGTTCGGCCCCGTTCGTACCCGGCACTACCGCCGACGACAACCACCGTGACGACTGTTGATCGAACCATGTGCCCACCACCGACGGATTGGCCGCCTTCCACCCGCCCAGGTTGGGGAGTTTGGCCAGTTCAACCATCGTCGCCGACTCGTAGCGGTTGGGTGTCAGGGGCTTCTCGGGGGCGAGTTTGGCGGGTCCCTTGGCATCGGAGAGCCGCTCCAGTTCCGCCAGAATGATGTCGGCGTAGAGACGATAGCCCGCATCATTGGGGTGACAGCCGTCGGTGAGGATGTCCTTGGTCTTCAGCCCCGCGTCGAGCTTGGGCTTGACGCCGGCATAGACATCGATGGTCGGCAGGCCATAGTGGTTGGCCAGTTCGATCTGCCGTGCGGCGGCGGGGCTGGGGCCACCCGTGCCGAGGATCACCAGCACGATGGCCATGTCTTTGCGACAGGCCTGCAGCTTGCGAACGATGCCTTCCATCGTCTCCTGACCGTCCTTGGCGTCCCAGTCATTGACGGCGAACTCAACGAAACACAGATCGGGCTTGTAGGGCAACACGTCGCGATCCATCCGGAAGACGCCCAGCTTCGACGGCTGGCCTCCGATGGCGGCGTCGATCGCCTGGATGTGCGCATCGGGGAACTTGGCCTCCAGACCCGAGGTCACCAGGGCACGCCAGGAGGTCTTGAGCGGGTCGCTGGCAGTCGCGCCCCACGTGATTGACCCGCCGAAATACGCGATCTTCACCCGCTGGCCGGCCTTCATCGCCTGGGTGAACTTCGCCAGTGCGGGATATTGCGGCCCCTCGGCGGCCCACACAGCCGAGGCCGCCAGAACCACGCCGAGAAACATGGTTGTCTCAAGTATCTTCATCGTTTGCATAGTGCCTACTTGCCTTTGCCCAACGCGGGCTGCGAAGGCGCAGCTCCTTTCGTGGGATCGGTCTGGTCGAGGTAGTGCTGGAGCAGAGTCTTGCCGGTGCGGCCTGGGTCAGCCTTGGCGTCCGGACAACAGCCAGCCGTGCTCATGTCGCCGAACTTGCCGAACCAGAACATCTCAAACCAGTTGGGCAGGCCGTCTTTGTCTATGTCGCCGTATTCGCTGTAGACGAACATCGGGGTCTTGTCGCCGAAGTCCTTACGCCAGTTGCTCTCCTCCTCGGTGGACCAGCAGGTCTTGCCGGTGTCCTGGCGGAAGGGGCGGTCGCTCACGGGCTCGGGATGCTCCAGCCGTTTCAGCACCTTGCCGTCGCGCAGCAGTTCGACGGTCACGGGGCCGGGCGTCAGCGGTGCCTGGTGAAAGCTGTAGCCGGCGGGCGCGTCCCATTCCTGGTCGCGGCCGGGCATGCGCAGTTTCGCGGGGGCGGTCAGGATCGAGACGACTTCGATCACGTTGTCGGTGCGGGTCTGCGCCCGGAAGGGGTACATTTTCGTTCCGTGCGCGTACTTGTGTGAGTAGATGTAGACCTGGTCGTGGTCTGGCTTCGGCTGCTCGCCGGTCTTCCACCAGCGAATGAACCAGCCGGTCAGGTCGTAATGAGTGTAGCGCGTGTTGTAGCCCGGGGAGAGGTTCGTATTCTCGTGGTAGTCGTTCCAGGTGATGAACTGAAGGAGCGTGGAACGTTTGCGGGCCGATTTCCAGTCGCTACGCATGTAATCGGTACCCGGGCTGGCGACCTGGTACCAGCCGAAATTCTCGTATTGCAGTTTCATTGGGGGGCTCCACTCGGCTCCCGCCTCGATCACGGTATCGGCCAATTTGTTCATCTCGCCTTCCCACATGAAACTGCCGAGGGCCGGGAAGCGCTTCGCGAGTATGCGGCCCGCGCGGATCCTCGTCTCTTCCGTTACGCCTTGGGCGCCATGGAACATGGCAAACATGTCGAACTGCCAGTAGATCGGCTGGCCGATCGCCTTCTCCATGTCATCGTAGGCGTCGGCGATCAGATTCCAACCCTCTTCGCAGGCCTGCAGTTTCCCGACCTCGGCCTTGATCGCCGCCGGGGCCGGCTCGCCACCTAGCTTGGCCTTCGCCCGAGGCCAGAGCTTCGCTTCATACGCCGGCCAGATCGACTGGTAACCCATGATGAGCGGCTTGCCGTCGCGCCGGGCGAGGTTGGGGCTCTTGCCGTGCTTGTCGAGCAGCCACTTCACGGACCGGACCCACTTGTTGCCCGTGTATCCTCTCAGCTCAGGCATGTCGTCCTTGATGCAGGAGCTGTCGAGCGTGATCGCCAGCTCAAACGGGAACTTGTTCGACTCGCAGATCGCGAACATGGCGTCGATCAGTTTCATACAGGCGTCATCCCCCGACCAGACGTCGAACGTGAACCCGTCGAGCCCGATCCGCATCGCCCGGCGGATTTCGAGGTCGGCCGCCTGCTCAAGCGAGAGCTTCGAGGCATAGGGCGAAAGGCCGAAGTTGCGGTAGGTGCCGCCGAAGGATTTCGCCGCGAACTCGGCGAGGTTGCGCTTGAACGGGTCGGGATCCTGCGCCGATTTCGGGCAGCCCATCACGCCGAGGCCTTCGCAGGCATGGTACTGGATCGCCCCCGTGCCGGCCACGAAGCAGCCCATGTAGTGGCCGTAGATCTTCCGAGGTTTGGGCTCGGCGGCACTCGCCGATACCCCCGCCATCACGAGGAGCAGGCTGAAGACACCGAGCCACCTGATTCCCCTTACATGCTCAATTGAACGTTTCATTTGCCGTCCCCTTTCTTGATCTTCTTCCATCCCGCTTCGCTTACCACCACGCGGAAACCGTAGTAGGCGTGGCCGGGGTAGTTTTGACTGTTGAACTCGCGGTCGGTGGCGCGCTGGCTGTTGCCGTACCAGCTCCAGGTGCCGCCGCGAATCGAGCGGTAATTGCCGGGCGTCTGGTTGCAGGCATCGGTCTGCGCTTCGGCAGGATACGGATAAGCATAGAAGTCGGTGCACCATTCACCGACATTGCCGGCCAGGTCCAAGACGCCATCGCGGCTGGTACCAGCCGGGTAGGATCCAACCACGACCGCGCCGTCCTCCTCGCTCGCCGGCCGCGGCAGGCGCGCGCCCAGCGCCGCCTTCAACAGGAAGCGCCCGTGCAGCCCCGGAACCGGTTCTTCGTTACCCCACGGATACTTGCGGTCTTCGCCACGCCCCGTGGCGACGTATTCCCACTCGGCCTCGGTCGGCAGCCGGAAGCCGTCGGCCTTCAGGTCCGCCATCCAGAACTTCGAGTCCGGCTTGGCCGCATCCGGCGCCTTCTCGGCATAGACCGGTGTCAGGCCGGCCTTCTCCGAAAGCCAGTTGCAATACTTGGCCGCTTCCACCCAGGACACATGGACAACCGGCTCGCGGTCGCGCCAGGAATTGCCGTTGCGGAACGCGCGGTGCGTTGGATCGAATCGCTCGAACTCCTCGTTCGTCACCTCGTACTTGCCCATGGCAAAACCGGAGACATTCACCGCGTGGCGCGGCTGCTCGTCCGGCTCACCCGCGCCCGAGCCCATGGTGAATTTACCACCCGGGATTGGCACCAGATCGGGCAGGAGCGACGGCTTCGCCCTGGGCAGGACAACCGGCTCGACCTTGACCAGCTCGACGGCGTCGATCAGGGCGCTGCCGTAGTCGTCGTCCATGAACCCAGGGGTTGAGTCGTACCAGTACCGACCGGGGAGCCATTGCAGCTTGAGAGTGCGCGTGCCGCCGTAGAGTGAGAAGAAGAACGAGGCGGTCTCATACGTGTCGCCTTCCGTCGGCGGCAGCCAGACCGGGATGAACCAGGGGTAATCCTTCTCTGGCAACCCCGCGCCGTCGGCGGAGAACGTCAGCCGCGCCTCGCCGGGGCCGGGATTACGATAGATCACCCGCACGTTGTAGGTAGCCGTGGCCAGCCCTTCGACGGGCAGCGTGATGCTCGCCGGACTTGTTCTTACAGGTGCCGACACCTCCTCTTTGTACTTCCCATCGACCGGCAGTGCGGCGTCGCTGCCCTTCGCCGCGACCGCCTTGACCTTGCCCTCCTCCACAACCTTCGCCTCCGCCCCGAGCGTTCCGGCCTCCGCCTCCAGTCGCTTCACCACCGGCCCGACCGCCGTGCCGCCGGCCCAGGTGCGGAAGAGGTGGTGGTAGCGCATCTGGAGGCTGTTACGCTCGTTCAGATCGGCAGGCCCCAGGATCTGGCGCCGGCCGAGGGTTTCGGCCAGAACCTTGCCGCCGCGTTCAAGCGTGAGCCGCGGCGTGCCGGGGACCAGCGGCACCGAAGCGTGCCCAACGCCCGCCGGCAGCTCGAACTTCTGCAACTTGCCGCCCAGCCGCACGGCCAGCGACGCCGGCGCGGTGAGGAAGGTGTCCACATAGACCAGGTCCGCGTTGTCATCGTGAATCTGATCGAAACTGGAATTGTTCAGGCAGGCGTCCACCCACTTTTTCGTCTTGTAGTCCCACGCCTTGCGCAACCACTGGCTGCGGTTGCGATAGGTGACGAACATCTTATCCTGTGTAATCTCAGGACGCCGACCCGCCTTGAACCAGGCGCTGGCGTAGGCGGTGGCGTCAAGATAGCTCTCGTCGCGGCTGAACAGGTAGCGCTCATAGCCGACTGGCCAGCGGCTGGGCATCAACGCGGAGTCCTCGTTGAAGTCGTTCCAGATGACGAGACTGATCCAGTCGGCGCCGTCGTTGATCGCGCCCTGCCACTGGTCGAGGTAGCCGCTCAGCCCGCGGTAGTCCTGGAGGTTAGCGCTGTTGTAGTTGGGAATGACGCCGGCGGCAAAGAGCTTGCCGGACTTCTGCGTCACCCGGCGGCCCAGGGCGTTGGCGCTGATGTGGTTGCCGAGTTGTTCGGCCTGGAACATCATCAGCCCGTCCATGTACGGCCCGACCGGGGTCTCGAACAAGCGGGTGAACGTTTCATAACTGGGGTTGAAGAGGGCGCGCGGCCTTGAATTGAGGCCGGCGTCGGGGATCAGGAACACCTTCACCCCCTTGGCCTCCAGCGCCTTCAACGCGGGGAGATACCCGGGATGGTCGAGCCCCACATAGGTGCCGAGCACGGGCCTGCCGTCCTGCTTGAGGTAGTTCGGGTGGTCCTTGAACTTCATGACCATGTCAGGGACGTGCTTCTCGAAGGGGCTAACGAGGTATTCGGGAGCCAGGGCCAACTTGAAGCCGGTGCCGAGCTGTTTCGCGGCCTCGAAGAGATTCGCCGCATTCTTGACGTAGCCATTGTCGGCATCGCCCCACCCCCCCATATCGAGCAGGAACCCGTCGATCCCATGGCGCTGGGCCAGTTCCATCTCCTGCTTGTTCCGCTCCACGGCGTTGCCGAAACAGACCATGTACCAGCACATGACAAGCTTCTCCGGCTTCGCCGACGGGACATTCGTTTGCGCGCCCACATTGCCCGCCGCCAGCACCGCCAGCACCACCGCCATCCATCGCTTGATCATCTCAGCTCCTTTTTATATTCTTATACATAAAGATTGTATGGGATCGGTCTTGTCCAGGTACGCCTGCTGATCGACATGTTACGGCTCTTATCTGATCTTGTACACCGTGCCTATGATAAACACAAAGTTCGCCGTCACGTCGGTCCGCGGTCGGGTCATCGCCAGCGTCAACGGGTTGTCGTTGGTGTTGCCCACCGGCACGTCGCCGCCCGTCCAGCTGGCTAAGCGATAGCCCGTGGCCGGCACACCGGTCACGCTGAGGCTGCTTCCTGCCGCATACCACCCGTTCGTGGCGCCCGTGATGCTCCCATTCGCCCCCGCGCTCCGGTTGAAAAGATAATTCGTCGTCCACCCCCACGTCAGCGTCGCGTCGTTGGTCAGCGTCAGCGTCACGTTCGTGCCGCTGCCCGAGGTGTCCCCGTTCGTGGCCGCGTGGCCCGAGAGTGCCCAGCCCGTGGAGACGTACTGCGTCGTCCCATCGACCGGCGTGTCGTTGGTGATCCACTCCGTGACCTGCATACCGTAGTCGTTCGTGACCGTGCCAGGCATTGCCCCGCCGCCAACACCCGCCTGCACCGTCAGGATCGGCGCCACGTTCACGCGGCCCGCGCCGCCGGAACTGTCAAACACGAGCGCGCCCAGATCGGCCGCGGAATAACTGCCGCCGCCGAACGATTTGTTGGTGATCGTGAGCGTTGAGACGGTACCCGTGTGTCCCGCCAGTTCGAGATACGCGCTCGTCGTAACCAGTGTGATGGCATGGACAGTCACATTCGTGAGCAGGGCGATCTTGCCCTTGTAATCCACCGTCCACTTCGTCTTGTTCAGGCCCTCAGTGGCTCCAGGAAACGCCGGCAGCGGGGTGACGGCGCTTCCGCTGGCCGTCCGGTTGCTGTTGGCCACGGTGACGGTCCCCCCGCCGGTGCCGTCGGCCGCCGACTCCAGATACACCGTGCCGGCAGCGCCGGGGTAGCCTGGGGACTCGTTGGTCGGACCGCTGTAGGCCTGGAACGTCATCGAACCGAAACTGGTGCCAGAGGCCAGCCGCACGGCGATCCTTCCACCGCCGCTTCCGTACCCGTCGGTGATTCTCCCGGCTCCGTTCGCCAGGACCATGCCGGTACCGGAGACCGTGGTAGCCGCGATGTTGATTGAGCCGCCCGATCCACTGCGCTCGCCGGCGTTCACACCGTTGGCGCTGATGAGGCCGTTGTTTGTCAACGCGTTGGCAATCGTGAGAATGACGGCGCCGCCCCCTGAGGTGTTCCACCATCCATAACCGCCGCTGCCCAGCGTGGTCGGATTCGTCACAGACCCATAGGTGTTTGTCGCCATTCCCATGCTGTTGGTTAAAGTGGTGCCGGTGCCAGCCCCGCCATGGGAAGCTCCGATGGCCGCCGCCGCCGCCTTCCCCGGCCCCTTATCGGTAGCGAAGCCCTTGGCATCCGCGTTAATCGCGCCATTGGCTTCGATGGTCAGATTCTGGAGCGCCAGTTGCAGCCGGTTGGTGTCGACGTCATAGTTGCCGCTGTGCGAGAGCACGGCCCCCGCGGGAACGATCCAATCGCTGCCCAACGCATTCACCGGCACATCGATGCGCAACGCATAGGTGTTCGTCAGCGTGAACGGGTTGGGGAATGTCACGCCAGAGACGCCGACAAGGGTGATCACAGAGTTCGTCGGGCCGTAACCCACGATATTCGCCGAACTGAAGTTAAGCGTGTCGTTCGTGCGGATCGCCAGATTTCCCTTGTTCGTGATGACCACTTGCGCGAAGTTCTGCACCACATCCCCGCCCGTGGACAGCTCGGTATAGCAGCCTCGATATTCCGGATCGATCCCCCAATTGTCGATAATAAGCTCGCCCAATCCG
>CAIZKT010000773.1:0-30624 GCA_903933565.1 uncultured Victivallales bacterium
AGCAGACGGAGCACGACCAGCACCGCCAGCAGAAGCAGCCCGATCACCACGCCGGCAATCACGGCATGGACCAGGATCTCCTGCAGCAGCCGGATGCAGGCGGCAATGCCGGTCAGTAGCAGTACCGCCAGGGGGAGCAGGATGAGAGCGGGGATGGCGACGAAGGCACCGACTCGCAGGATCCGCCGTAGCCACTGGCGCAGACTGCCATCGGGGGCGAGATGGTGTTCAGCGCGCAACAGGTGGTAGCGCAGCACTTCGGTGGCGCGTTCCAGGGCACTCAGACTCTCGATGTCCGGGTCTACCTGTGGCGGTTCGGTGGCGCTGGCGGGCGTTTTGGGGCGGTCACTTCTGCTCTTCATCGGGGCGACTCCTGCGAGCATCCTGGCTGGCCCGTGAGCCGAGGGCGGCGCCGACCACCAAGGTCAGCACCGCGACCCCGCAGAACACCACGGCTCGGACCTGCCACGCCCGGGCCTGCAACTCGGCAGTCTGGCGCTCCTGACGTTCTTTCTTGAGCTGTTGCTCCAGGTTCTGTTCACGCTGATCGCAGCCCGGAAGCGATAGCCATACGACAAGTAGGACCGCCGCGGCGGCAGCGGTGATCACGACCGTTCTGAGGCGGGGCATGGTGAGGGTACTCCTCTGGTTGGCGTGGGGGGAATGCAGGCGGTGGATGGTGGGCGGAGGTGGGTGCGTGTAGGCAGGTCGCGGCGTCTACAGCAAGTTTTCCTGCCGGAAACTCACGAAGTCCTTCAGGCGGGTCGCCGTGCGGGTGCCCAAGACGATGTGGTCCAGCACCTCGATGCCGATGATCTTGCCGGCTTCGACAAGCTGCCGCGTGGCGGCGATGTCCTGGGCCGACGGGGTAGGGTCTCCCGATGGATGGCCGTGTACCAGAATGAGTCTGGAACACGAGAGTCGGACCGCTTCCCTGAAGGCCTCGCGAGGATGGATTTGGGTACGGTCCGCCAGGCCCATCGTGAGCATGGCGTCGGCAATCAGTCCATTCTTGGCATCGAGCAGCAGTGCATGCATCTGCTCCTGCTCGCAGGGCGTCAGGATTGGCCGCATCAGACGGGCCGTGTCCTCGGGCGACTGGAGCAGAGGTCGCTGGGTCGAGACGTAGTTGGCGAATGCTTCCATGACGGCACGGTAGTCGGGCAGCAGGCGGGGACCGGTGCGGGTCGAGTCAGGGCGCATGAGGTGCCTCCTTTCGGGCTTTCCGGGGGTGAAGAACGAGGCGCGGCCGCAGTAACGGGCCGGCTCAGGTGATTATGCCTTACGGGAGGGCACGATTTCAGGCGGGAAGACGGCAGGCAGAGGTCGGGAGCATGCGTACAGGGGCGAAATGCTGCGCCGCGGTGCCGGAAGGTGGATTCCAGGGGAGGAATCGGGCCTGTCAGCTGGTAACGGTTACCACTTCGGGCCTCAGACGACGACCTGCGGTCCCGCAGGTCCCCGAGATCGAGCATGGCAGTCGCCAGGCTGTACCAAACGTCACCCCGCGCCGACTCCTATCTGGCCGAAATAGCCAGATGCGGGGACCAATGCGTGGTTCATGGGGCCGCGGAACAGCCAATGACAGAGCCCGGCGGCGGCAACGCCACCGGGACCGGGTCAGGCAATTATGCCGCAGGAACATGCTGCACTTAAGGATGGCGGTAATGAGCTGGGTTCCATGCGACGGCGCGGCGAACAACATGCCGGCGCCTGAGCAGGTGACCAGGCGAAAGGTCTGTGCCGACGGTGAAACACGACGACCGATATTCACCCGGGCCTCACGCGCGCGATATCCAAGTGGAAACCGAGACCTCAGCTTCAGAGTTCGTCAGCAACCCGTCCCCCAAAGGGGGACGGGTTGGGTGCCGGTCCTCTTTGCCACCAATTCCAGTATTCGTGCACCTCAAAAACGGGCAAAATCAGCCGGTAAGCGATGATTCTGCAAACGGCATGCGGATGACGTGGAAATAGGGCTTGACCTGGCGGCGGTGGCGACGGAAGTCAGCTCTACTCGCGGCAACGAGAGCTGGTCGACGTATCAGCTGATCGCAACACTCGATCCTGCTCGATCTGTCGCAGGTGTGCGCTCCGCGGCAGGAGAACACGGGTCGAGCGGCCGACGTGGTAGTGAAGCTGGGTGGATTTCCTGGGGTGCGCAGCAGCTTGGCCGTTTTCGGTCCCAGCCGTGTCGCTGCAGCGTGGCGCCATGGACGGACGTGGGTGCGGGGACCAAACCAACCGGAAAGAAAAAGGCGCTTGCGCTGGCGGCGTTGGCACTTCTTCGGCCATGGAGAAGGACCAACCAGGCCGCTGTCGACTGGGCATGGCTCAGACGGTTCCGTGGCTCATAGTGGCTTTTAAGCCGTCAAACAGTAGGGAAACAGGGGTACAGGTGGGAACTGTTAGGGACAGCACTCTGAGTCGTAAGTGCTTGATTTGCAGTTGTGCCGGAGGAGGGACTCGAACCCTGCGGATAGCCAGCGCTGCAAATGTCTATAAGCCAGCATGTTATGCTGTACTCGTTGAAGTTCATATCGTTGTGAACTTCTTCGGTGACCTCCCATGACCCTCCACAGCCCGCCAAAACCGGCGACGACCGCCCTGGAGTTGAAGGACATTTGAAGGACGGGCGGGCGTCACCCAACGACGGCACGTCGGTGTCCGGTCCCGCGTCCCACCCGGAACTGGGCAGGAAGGCCCCGCAGAACAGCCCAGAACGCGTCGAGCCATCAGAAAAGCGCGTCCGGGGTCACCGCCGCCTCACAGGGGCCTCAGCGGTGTTTGTAGCGAGCCGTCACAATGCGTCGTGTGGCGGTTCCGCTGTTGTTGGGCAGATGGGCTTCAGCGGGACGGCTTCCCCAACGGGGAGGGAAATGGGGACTACCCAAGTCCTTTCCTGAGCCAACCAAGCAGAGATCGGGACTTCTGGAATGCCCCCCCGCAATGCCGCTGCATATCACGCACGAGTTCACACCTACCATAGGATGTGACCTCGTGTTCCAGTAATTGGCTCAAACTGGCCAGAACTCCTGACGAGGCGATGGCCTGGATGTCACGTCCAAGCAGGAATGCCGCAGTCTCCAGCTCATCGTCTGGCATCTCGCTCCAGTCGTCGATGGTATCGACCTTCTGGGGGAACATCGCGGCGAAGTTCGCCAGGATGGAGTAGACATCCTCGACGTGCTTCCTACGCACCGGATTCTCCTGGCGATCCTTCCATGCGACCAGTTTCAGGATGACAAGGGAAGGCACGGTCAGTACCCGGAACTCGCACCACCCCGATTCCACCGGCACGGCGAAGACGGCGGCAGTATCCAAAGCCTCCTGGAAGCCTGCCATGTTCATTTCGACGCCGTCCGTCGGCCAGGTGATGACAGTGCTGTTGTCCCGCTCTTGTGCGATGCCACCGAAAGGCAACAGATCAAGCGGCAACCCGTTGGGGGCTATGAGTCGTTCCGGATGGCTCCGTTCCGCTGAGTCGACAAAGCCTTCGTCTGCAAGCAGCGCCGAACGAAGGCTCTCGTATTCGCCCCAGTCGCTCACGCACACAGCAAAGTCAACGTCCTGCGTTTTTCGCGTGGGCGTGATGCCGTGGGAGTGCAGCAACCACACGTCCCGTGCGAATGCGCCGACGACGACGAGATCGAGGGACAACGCCTCCGCGCACCGAGTTACTGCGGCTATCAGCTCGACAGTCGATGGATCAATCTTCGTCAAACGCTGCCCGGAGGAAACGCTCATAGATCTCGTCCCTGACCTCCAGGTTCCTGCCCTCTCCCGAAGCCGTTAAGTCGGCATAGACAAGGAGCGAAGGCGTGATCTCCGACGTGTCACTCAGAGGCCGCCAGAACACTGACCTAAGGACGACCTCAGTGCTAGCAGCCGGACGATTGAGAAGCTCAGAATGCCGGAATCGCCAGCGAGCCAATGGCTCATCGATATAGAGCGTCTCAATGCCCGGGGTCAGCATACCGGTCAGACGTTGGGCAGCACTCTCGCCCCCCCACATGCCATCCAGCTCGGGGTCACTCACTGAGATGCGGTCGAGGACATTCTTGGGGTAGTAGCGATCACTATAGGCCACTAACCAGTCTTGGAGCAGCCTCTTCCTGTCGAGAACATGGACGGAGCGGACGGACTCCCGGTGGAGATGACCGCTCTCAGTCAGCAACCGGCGCACCTTGCTGGCGGACCCCAACGAAAGGCGTGCGGCACCGGCCAGCCAAGTCACCGTTAAGGGCCATTTCCAGGTCCGCGATTCTGTGCCTGAGAGCAGGATGGCGAACGTACCCCGTATGAGTGCGTCAGTCCATGGGTCACGAGGCGCTCTGCCGGTGTCAGGAGACGTTGGCGACCGCTCGCCGGTTACCCGAAGTCGGAAGCTGGGAAGCGAAAGGCTGACGTTGCCCGCCGCATCCACGTACTCACACCCTGCCTCTTCCAGAAGTTGGCCGCGCTTCCTGGTTACCTGGTTGGTCAGAAGGAGAACCGGAAGACGAGCCTCCCTTAGCACCCTTTCTGCCCGAACAACATCAGAGCTGTTCATGTTGTTCCGCAAGATGACCGAGTAGTCCCGGCTACTGCCGTGTCCCGTCAGAGTCGCCAGGAAGTCGGCCAGCGAGTCTTCGGCGTCCGCACGCGTCCGCTCGGCCTTCACGCCATGACGCTCAAGCACACGCCAGCAGGATTCTGCGAGCTTTGCGCTATCGTACCAACTCATACTCACACCCTAGCATGGTCGGAAGTTTTTTCAAGGTGTGTTTTTTTCACGACTCGTGAAAGTTATACCTACATGAAATGCGTGGGGGGTTGACAGAGAGCCAGAGCGTTGGGCAGGGCAAACCGACACGAGAACGCTTGTGTTCAGACGCTCCCTTGGCACGCGATACGCGTCTCCTGCTGCCGATGCCGGGCGCGCTGATTGCACCGTGCCCGGTCGGTCACTATCGTTCACGGTGGCGTCTGTGACCCGTCAGACACCGATAGCCCCATGCGCATCCTCGTCCTCGCAGACAACGACGACTTCACCTGGACCGGTCCCAGCCAGCCCGTGGACCTCGTCGTGGCCTGCGGGGACGTGTATGACCCTCTGATCTTGAGCGCTGCCAAGGCGTTCTCTGCGGCCCGCGTGTTCGCAGTCAAGGGCAATCACGACTTGCCCGGCGTGTTCCCGCCGCCGATCACTGACCTGCACCTCAAAGTGGTCACCCTCGCCAACGGCCTGCGCATCGGCGGGTTCAACGGCTCATGGAGGTACAAGCCCAGGGGCCATTTCCTCTACGACCAGGACGAAGCGGCGGCTTTGATTCAGCAGCTTCCGCCCGTGGATATCCTGGTCACCCACAACTCCCCAGCAGGCGTCCATGAGCGGGATGTTGATGTTCACCAAGGGTTCTTGGCGCTCTCCGACTACATCGGCAGGCACTCGCCAAGGCTGGTCATCCACGGCCATCAGCATGTGAACCGGGAGACCCTGGTTGGCGAAACACGGGTCGTGGGGGTATACGGGAGTATGGTTGTGGAGATTGCTTAGCGTGTCCCTTGAAGCCAGCCGCTACCGGAAGGTGGAGTTCCAGGAATGCAGCCTGCCTACCAACTGACCGTTTCGCTGATCGACAGCAGGCCCAGGATATGGTGACGGGTGCTCGTCTCAGGAACGTGCGGCTGAAGAAACTCCGCCACATCATCCAGGCCGTCATGCCGTGGACGAACGGCCACTTCTACCAGTTCAGCTTCTCGGATGCGATCTACTCAGGCCCGGCGTTCCACATTGGGAAGACCCTGGCCCAGTGCAGATCCGGGACGAGTCCGAATCCGTGCTGAGGAAAGTTGCAGTGACTCACGGCTGCGTTCTTGCCTACCTCTCCGTTGCCTGTGTCTCTGCCGGTTGCGCGGCAAGCCATGCCTGCCCTTTGTCGGTCAGGCGGTAGCGTTGCAGACTGCTGCGCGGCTTGTCGGGGATGGTCATCTCCGCCAGTCCAGCGGCAAGAGCAGGCACCAGGTACTTCTGACGGAAGTTCACTCGCCCCTGAAGGTGAAGGGCGGTCTGCAATTCCCGCCCCGTCATCTCGCCGTTCAGCCCCGACAACAGGCGTCCAACTTCGCCTGTGACTTGATCTGTGACTTGTTTCGCGACTTGATCCGTGACTTGTTCGGTGGCGACCAGTTCAGGTGCCTTTGCGTCTGCGGGCGTCGGTTTCCCACGGAACGTTATGAGGAAACCCCCGGTGGACTCCTCCAGGGTGGGTTCGGGCAGTCCAGCGCCCTTGCAGGCGTCCAGCATGCGCGGGATGCCGCTGCCGTAGCGCTCGATGATCTCAAGGTCGTGGAAGACCTGGGCGATCAGCTTGTTGCGCGGCCTGGACGCGTGCGTGCGCCGATACAGGTCCGCGACGGTGACGCCAAACGGGAGGAAGCCGGGACTCCAGATGCGGATGTGATCGTCAAAAACCTTGATCTGGATGTCGGCGGTATCGCCGTAGTCCCGGTGACAGACGGCGTTGACGACGGCTTCGCGCAGGGCCTCCAACGGGTAATCCCATACCTGTTCACGCCGGGGCTTGCCGGTGATCACGAACCGGACATTGGTGTGCTTCTTGAGAAAGTCCATGGTTTCGTCGATCTGTTCGACAATCGTCCCCTCGATCAGGCGGTCGTCGAGGATGTCGATCTCGGTACTGAACCGTCCGCAGTGCATGGTGGCCTGCACCAGCGGTGACTGCGGGCGCTTGCCGAAGAGAAGGACAGCAGCCCACGTTGGGCAACCGTCCCGGACGAGTTCGAGCTTCTCCAGCGTCTCGCGTGGATCGGTACCCCCGCAGCCTCACCTTGACCCTGCCCTTGGCGTTGGCAGTCGAGTCGCTCTCACCGCCAGCCTAACCTACCATGCCCTGCCCGTAAGTGTTAGCGGAGTGCTCTGCCGCCACGGGTTGCAGGAGTGGCTCAGGCCCGTATCTTCTTACGATGCAGTTGCCGTGGTGGGCGGCTGGCCTGCCCAGCGCCACCTGCACGTCGGATGGAGAGGGAACGAAAGCTCACGCATGCCCAAGCTGACTCTGTCACAACTGGAATCGCTGCTCTGGCGCTCCGCTGACATCCTGCGGGGCAGTATGGATGCGTCCGAGTTCAAGGACTACATCTTCGGCATGCTGTTTCTGAAGCGGCTGTCGGATGCGTTCGAGGAGGAGCAGGAGCGCATCGTCGCCTACTACGTGGGCAAGGACCGCTCGCAGGCTGACGCCAGCGCCCTGGCGCAGGAGCAGGATGAGTACGTGGACAGCTTCTTCGTGCCGGAACGGGCACGGTGGTCGACCCTCAAAGACCTCAAGCACGACATCGGGGCGGAACTGAACAAGGCTACGGAAGCCATCGAGGAGGCCAACCCTATCCTCGAAGGCGTGCTGGTCAGCATCGACTTCAACATCAAGAACAAGCTCTCGGATCAGAAGCTCCGTGATCTCCTCAGCCACTACGGCACCTACCGGCTCCGCAACGATGACTTCGAGCGCCCGGACCTCCTGGGTGCGGCCTACGAGTACCTGATCAAGATGTTTGCGGACTCCGCAGGTAAGAAGGGCGGCGAGTTCTACACCCCGGCAGAGGTGGACGACCTCATGGTGCGTCTGCTGAAGCCCGCCGAAGGTATGAGGGTCTATGACCCGACAGCCGGGTCGGGCGGCATGCTCATCCACACCAAGCAGTACATCGCTCAGCACGGCGGTAACCCCGCCAATCTCTCGCTCTACGGCCAGGAAATGAACCTGAGCACGTGGGCCATCTGCAAGATGAACATGTTCCTGCACGGGATCATGAATGCGGACATCGCCAAGGGCGACACGATCCGGGAGCCGAAGCACACCAAGGGCGGCGAGTTGATGACCTTTGACCGGGTCATCGCCAACCCGCCGTTCTCGCTCGACAACTGGGGTTTCGACGCCGTACAGCACGACCCGTGGGGCCGGTTCCCATTCGGACTGCCGCCCAAGGGTCAGGGCGACCTGGCGTTCGTCCAGCACATGATCGCCAGCCTCAACGGCGAAGGCATGCTGGCGGTGGTGATGCCGCATGGGGTGCTGTTCCGGGGCAGCAGCGAGAAGCGCATCCGGGAGGGGATCATCAAGCGTGACCTGCTGGAAGCGGTGGTCGGGTTGCCCGCCGCCCTCTTCTACGGCACCGGCATCCCGGCCTGCGTCCTGATCGTCAACCGGAACAAGCCTGTGGCTCGGAAGGGCAAGGTGCTGTTCATCAACGCCGAGCTGGAGTACGACGAGGGCAAGAACCAGAACCGGCTGCGGGACGAGGACATTCAGAAGATCGTGAGCACGTTCGAGGCGTTTGCCGACGCCCGCCGCTATGCCCACGTCGCCACGGTCGAGGAGATAGAAGCCAACGACTTCAACCTGAACATCCGGCGCTATGCCGACACCTCGCCACCACCGGAACCGTTCGACGTGCGTGCTGTTCTCCACGGCGGCATCCCGAAGTCAGAGCTGGCTGCGGACTATGCCCAGGAGACCCTTGCCGGGTTCGATGTGAGCTGCGTCTTCAGCGAGCGAGGCCCGGACTACTACGAGTTCCGGCCTGAGATCACCAAGCGGGAGCAGATTGCAGAGTTCGCAGGTACTCAGGCACCTGCGGTGCTCGCCCAGTTCGAGCGCTGGTGGGACAAGTACAAGGTGACCCTGCACGACATCGAGCGGGAGTGCGCCGAAGCCGATGCCACGATGAAGGGCTACCTGCGGGAGCTGGGGTATGAGCGTTGACGACAGAAGCCACAAGTCGGAAGGCGGAACTGGCGGGCCAGGGGTTACCCAGTGGCTGGCGGCATGCCTGCATGGCGGAAATCGCAGCGATCAACCCTCGGCTTGAGGTCCAGGTCCAACCGGACTTGGAGGTCTCCATGGTCCCGATGGATGCCGTGTCCACGAGCGGGCGCATGCTCTACGACCGGGCCGTGCGGTGCGGTGACATCCCCAACGGCCTTCCCGCCTTTCGGGATGGCGATGTCCTCTTTGCCAAGATTACGCCGTGCATGGAGAACGGCAAGGGTGCTCATGTGCTTGGGCTGAGGAACGGCATCGGCTTTGGGAGTACCGAGTTCCACGTCTTGAGGGCCAATGCAAGGGGGGACGCACGGTTCCTCTTCTACTGGACCCAATGGCCATCCTTCAGGTCCGTGGCCCAAGCGAATATGACAGGCTCGGCAGGGCAGAGAAGAGTGCCTGCTGATTTCCTGGCTGCTTTCCGGTTGCCTCTCCCCCCACTCCCCGAACAGCAGAAGATCGCCGCCGTTCTGTCGTCGGTGGACACGGCCATCGAGAAGACCGAAGCCCTGATCGCCAAGCTCCGTGACCTCAAGACCGCCATGATGCAGGAGCTGCTCACCAAGGGCATCGGCCATACCCGGTTCAAGGACTCGCCTGTGGGGAGCATACCGGCAGAGTGGGAGGTGGTGAGGCTGGGCAGTGTGCTGAAGCTCGTGGAAGGGCGTTCTGTTGAGATGCAAGACGATAGCGACTACCGGTTGGTGACAGTCAAGAGGCGCTACGGGGGAGTGGTGAATCGTGCGGTGGCAAAGGGGCGTGAGATACTCGTCAAAACCCAATTCCGGCTGCACGCTGGCGACTTCCTGGTCTCCAAACGCCAGATAGTGCATGGGGCTTGCGAGGTGGTGCCAGCCGACTTGGACGGGGCGACTGTCTCAAACGAGTATGAGATCCTCCGGCCCACCCAAGCCCTGCACATGGGTTTCCTCCGGTGGCTCTCACAGACTCGGCTGTGCCAGGATCAGTTCTCCAGAAACAGCGTGGGCGTCCACATCGAGAAGATGCTCCTGAAGACTGACGATTGGCTGCGTGAGTCGATCCCACTCCCCGGCCTGCCTGAACAGGTATCCATCGCCGCTTCCATTGACTCGGTCCATACCAGGCGGGGGATGCACGAGGCACGTCTCGCCAGCCTCCACTTCCTCAAGAAAGCCCTGATGCAGGACCTGCTGACGGGGCGGGTACGGGTGAAGGTGTGATGGCCGTTGACTCGAACCCGGTGGCGGGATAGAGTCCAGTCAAAGGTCCTCAACTGCACTGGAGATACGAGCCGATGACGACGAAGGAACTGATCGCGGAGGCGGTCGCCCTGCCGGTGGAGGATCGGGCACTGGTTGCGGAGTCTATCCTGCGAAGCCTTAACGCACCAGAGACTGACATCGACCGGAGATGGGCAAAGGTCGCGCGCCGACGTCTGGCTGAGCTGCGCTCCGGCAAGGTAACGCCAGTTCCAGGGGAAGAGGTCTTTGCCCGCGTCTGGAAACGACTTGGCGTATGAGTCACTCCTTCCACCCCGAGGCCGAAGCCGAGTTCCTCGCTGCGATCGACTACTACGAGGACTGCGATGAGGGGTTGGGGGTTGACTTTGCGGTTGAGATCCGGTCTGCCATTGACCGTGCCATGCAGAACCCGCGAGCTTGGGCCGTACTTGAGGACGAGGTTCGACGTTGCCAGACGAAACGCTTCCCGTATGGCGTTCTCTATTCGGCAGAGCCCGATGGTATCTTCGTCGTCGCCGTCATGCATCTCCACAGGGATCCGGATTACTGGAAACACCGGAGATAGGCTTCGCCGAACCGGCCCCATGCAGCCGGACTTCTACCGTCAGCGGCAGAGGGGCGGCGATGGAAGCTAGGGTGTGCCACTCACAATACCGTGTTGGGAGCACTGTCGGCGTGCGATCTCGGACCCCTATTTCATGCCGAGTGGAGGCGAAGGGTGGACTACGACCAGCGGTACTGGCAGAAGGCCATGGCCCATGCCTGACCACGAACACACCACCGTCGAGCGCCCAGCCATAGACCAGCTCATCGGGCTGGGCTACTGCTGGATCGACGGTGCGGAGTTCGCACCGGGTGCCCCGGCTGGCGAGCGCCAGAGCCTGCGGGACGTGGTGCTCGAACCCCGGCTGCGTGCTGCTGTCCGCCGCATCAACCCCTGGATCAGCGACGACAACCTGGCCAAGGTGGTCCGAGACCTGACCGTGGTGCAGGCCGCATCCCTGATCGAGGGCAACCAGTTCATCCACGAGAGCCTGGTCCGCTACCTGTCGTATGACCAGGATCTGGGCAAGGGGCGCAAGGGGCAGACGGTCAAGGTCATCGACTTCGACAACCCGGACAACAACGAATTCATGGTGGTGAGCCAGTTGCGGGTGCAGGGACCGACCGAGGTCATCGTCCTCGACCTCGTCATCTTCGTCAACGGCCTGCCGCTGGCGGTGATCGAGTGCAAGTCGCCATACATCACCGACCCGATGGAAACGGGGATCGACCAGCTCATGCGCTACATGAACCGGCGACACCCGCTGGACCAGGAAGGTGCCGAGCGGCTGTTCTGGTACAACCAGGTCTCCGTCGCCACCTACGGGGACCAGGCCAGGATGGGCACCGTCAGTGCGCTGCCCGAACACTTCCTTGAATGGAAAGACCCGTACCCGCTGACCCTGGCTGACCTTGGCGGCAAGCCGAAGTCACAGCAGACCCTTCTGGCCGGGGTGTTCCGCAGGGAGACGTTCCTCGATCTGGTCCGCAACTTCGTGGTGTTCGACACCGTTGACGGGCGGACCATCAAGAAGGTGGCCCGCTATCAGCAGTTCCGGGCGGTCTGCAAGGCAGTCCAGCGGCTGAAGCATGGCGGCTCACGGCGGGAACGGGGGGGGATCGTCTGGCACACACAGGGCAGCGGTAAGTCGCTGACCATGGTCTTCCTGGCGGCGAAGATCAGGCGTGAGCCGGAGCTGAAGGACCACAAGCTCGTCTTCATTACGGACCGCACCGCTCTGGACGAACAACTCACGGACACGCTCCGGCGCTGCCAGGATGAGACCGTCCACCACGCCGGAAGCATCGCCAGGCTGAAGGCGCTGCTGCGCAAGGACAGCAGCGACCTCGTGATGGGCATGCTCCAGAAGTTCCAGGAAGACGACTGGGGCGACCCGGAAGTCCTGAACGCCAGCGACAAGATCATCCTGATGGTGGACGAAGCGCACCGGGGGCAGTACACCACGCTTGGCGTCAACATCAACGTCGGTCTGCCCAATGCGGTGAAGATTGCCTTTACGGGCACGCCGCTGGTCAAGTCGCAGAAGACCACGAACGAGTTCGGGACGTACATCGACACCTACAAGATTGACGAAGCGGTCAGGGACGGGGCCACGGTCCAGATCGTCTACGAGGGGCGTGAAAGCCAGACCAAGGTCACCGGCGACTCCCTGGACCGCCTGTTTGAACAGTACTTTGCCGAGAAGACGGCAGCGGAGCGGGCGGAGATCAAACGCAAGTACGGGCAGGAGCTGGCGGTGCTGGAAGCCCCGAAGCGGATCGAGATGGTCTGCCGGGATCTGCTGGACCACTACCGGCAGCACATCCAGCCCAACGGCTTCAAGGCCATGGTTGTGACCGCCAGCCGCCTTGCCGCCATCCGCTACAAGGAGGCTCTCGACCGCCTGAACGCCCCGGAATCCGCCGTGGTCATCTCCGGGGCGCACAACGACGAGCCGTTCTACCACCCGCACAGTGACCCGGTACACGTCCATCAGGCCATCGAGCGGTTCAAGAAACCGATGGCCGAAGACCCGCTGTCGCTCATCATTGTCAAGGACATGCTGCTGACCGGGTTCGACGTGCCGGTGTGCCAGGTGATGTACCTGGACCGCAAGCTCACCGACCACACGCTCCTTCAGGCCATCGCCAGGGTGAACCGGACTCGGCGTGGGAAGTTCCGGGGCTACGTGGTGGACTACTACGGCCTGTCCGATTACTTGCAGGAGGCGCTTGAGGTCTTCTCCAAGGATGATGTCGAGGGCGCTCTGAAGCCGCTGAAGGACGAGTTGCCCCGGCTGGAGCGGCGGCATGCCAGGGCGGTGCGGTTCTTCGAGGGGATCGACCGGGACAACCTCGATGCCTGCGTGGACGCCTTGGAGGACAGCGACGTGCGGGGCGAGTTCAATCTGGCCTTGCGGCAGTTCCTGGAGAGCATGGACATTGTCATGCCCAACCCCATGGCGGCACCGTTCATCCCCGATCTGAAAGGGCTTGGGCTGATCCAGATCCGGGCAAGGAACCGATTCCGGCCAGCCAACCCGGATCTGTTCGGGTGCGGCGAAAAGGTGAGGCAGCTCATCGACGCCCACGTCTACTCGACCGGAGTGGACCCGAAGATCCCACCGCTGGAAGTCTTCGACCCCGGCTTCCCGGCCTACGTTCAAGCGGCCAAGACGCCACGGGCACGGGCCAGCGAGATCGAGCACGCCATCAAGCACCACATCACGGTCCACCTGGAACAAGACCCCGAGTACTACCGCAAGCTCAGCGAGAAGCTACAGGGGATCATCCAGGCGCACCATGAGAAGTGGGAAGTCCTGGTCCAGCTCCTGCTCGACTTCCGGGGGACCATGGAGACCGAGCGAGCCGAACGGGCAGAAGACCTGGGGCTGACCGACCGGGAGTATGCGTTCTACAACATCCTGCGGGCAGAGGTCGGAACCCCTGCGGACGTGCCGCTCTACACCCTTGAGGATGAGGTTCGCCGGGTCAACGCACGGCTGGTGGCGGAGCTGGAAACGGTCACCGGGATCGTGGACTTTTTCAAGAAGGCAGACGAAGAGAAGCGGGTGCGGTTGACGATCAAACGGACGCTGATGAACTCGAAGCTGCCTCTAGACGCCAAGGCCCGCAGCCGGATCGTGGACCGGTTCATGGAGCTGGCACGAGTCAGGTTCTGAGGAAAGGCAATTGATGAGCGTTTCCGCCAAAGTGCTTCACTGGCTACCCAGGACTCTCTGCATCCTGGCCATCCTGTTCGTCAGCACGTTCGCACTGGATTCCTTCGCCCCTAACCTCACCCTCTGGCAGCAGTTGGGTGCGTTCCTCATCCATCTCATCCCGTCGTTTGTCCTGCTGGCGCTGCTGCTGGTCGCCTGGAGATGGGAGCTTGTCGGCGGGATAGCGCTTGCGGCGACTGGCCTTGTCCTGAGCTTTCCGGTGTTTGCGCTGAACTACCGCAGAACCCACTCCATCGGGACGTGCCTGGGCATCATCCTGATGATCACCATGCCATTCGTGGTCGTGGGGGTTCTCTTCATCGTGAGCCATTACCGGACGAAGAGAGAGCTTCTGGCGACGTGACCGAGTAGCCATGCCCATTGCCTACACAACGATCCGCAGGAAGGGACGCAAGACCGCCAGTCTGACGGTGGCCCCGGACAACTCGGTTGCCATAACAGTGCCTGCACACCTGAGCGATGAGCAGGTGGCGGGGCTGGTCCGCCGCAAGAGCGCCTGGATTCGGAAGAAGATCGCCTTCAACCGAGAAGTCCTGCATCCGCACCGGCGCAAGGAATACGTCAGCGGGGAAGCCTTTGCCTACCTGGGGCGCAACTACCGGCTGAAGGTTGAGACCGGGGCCGAACAGGGCGTTGAGCTGAAGAACGGACGGTTCCATGTCCGTGTGCCAGCGGCACTGGTCGGTAAGGAGCGTGACAGCCGGATCGTGGCGCAACTGACGGACTGGTATAGGGACCATGCGCTGGAGAAGCTCCGCCAACGTGCTCGACTGCACGCCGAGCAGATGGGGGTCGAGCTGGGTCCGGTGGGGGTCAGAGACTACCGCCGCCAATGGGGGAGCTGCTACCGGGACCGGTCGGTCCACTTCAACTGGCACATCGCCATGGCTCCCATGCGGATCATCGACTACGTGGTGGTCCATGAGCTGTGCCACCTTCGGCACCACGACCACTCGAAGGCGTTCTGGAAGATGCTGGGGCTGTATCTGCCGGATTATCTGGAGCGGAAGGAATGGCTGCGGGTGAACGGGGGGTTGCTGAGCTTAGCCTGAGAGCGGGCGTGGCGATCCCTGTCGGTCGAAGTTACCCCAGGAAACCGATCTCCATCAGCGTGACCGCTGACCCCTGCCCCCATCTCATGCGATCCGCCGCGTCCACTCCACGCAGGGGGCGAAGCCCGCATCATGCCGTTCCGTCCCGTTGCCGCTGCGCCACTCGATGGTGCCAGTAGCATCGCCCCGGCAGTGGGTGCGGGGGGTGTTCGCCATGCGGCGGGCGGTGACGATGTACGCGGCGATGGTCTGCTCGTCTACGTGGACTTGGGCGGCGGTCATGCAGTTTCCCCCTGGTTTCAAGGTGAACGCAGTGCCGAACGACCTGATCGCGAGTTGCTTACCGGCAAGCAGCACGCCACTGTCACGACGCGAATGACACACTACCGCCAGCGGACCCGTATGCAATACGCTGCAAGCGCCAGCACGCCCCGCGCCGGACACCATTGGACAACCCAGGTCTGTTGCATACCCCGTCACGCCTGCATCCCCATTCACCAAAACCGCCCCATTTCCGCAAGATCCACACCTCCGCCTTGACCAGCCCCGCACGATCCGCTACCACCGCACCCGCCGCCAACGCCTTGGTAGGACTGTGGCCGCGACGGCGATGGTCGGACGCGAAAACGTGCGATTCGGGGCATTCGCCAGTTCCGGCTTACCCTGACTGCCTCGGTGTGCTGTCTTCCGGGCGACCGGCGAATGCCGCGACTGCGGCGACAGCCAGCCTGCCTAGTTGCCCGGCCAGGCATGGGCACGTCGGAATCGTCTGAGACGGTGACAGTCCTCACCCTGGGGCTTAGCCTCTGGTGTCCAGACCCAACCCGACGAGAAGGGCGGCGGTGTTGGACAGGCTACCGATGAGACGGCGTACCGGACGCGGGAACTCGCGCACGAGCGTAGGGGTCGCGATGATCTGGCCGTCACGCGCCAGCGTGGGTTGCTGGTAGATATCGATCACATCCAGATCGTACTCGCAGTTGAGTTCGGATTCGCATAGTCTGCGGACGCGGAGCAGAGCCTGACGCGACCGGGCGGTGGCCCCTGCCACATACAACCGTAGGACGATCCTGCCCGTGGGCGGAGTGGCCAGGGCTTCCTCGAAGACCTGCATCGCGTGGTTGGTCGTGCGAGTGCCCACAGACGTTCGTCTCGGTCGGTCGGCAGAGCGCAGGTCCAGCCTGATGAGCACGCGCTCGGTGCCGGACGCCCATCATCCGCCTGCCGGTCCGCGCCGCCCTTTCCTGGAGTGACCGCCACCGGTACCTTACGCTTCAAAGCAGATTATGGACCGTGGGAGGATCGTCCGCAATGGGGCAGAACCCTACCGTGTACGGTCGACCCGCCAGGAGACCTGCTGCTGGCTGACGGTCCCTGAACAGGCGGCGTACCGACGACCCAACCGGATGATCAGAGCGCCGCAGTGACCGTATCGAGGTGTGCACTGGACCGACTGCTGCTGGCTGGCCCGAGTGCAGATCAAGATCGTCACCAACGCGAAGCTGGCAGCGTACCTGACAGAGCATCATCCAAGCCTGATGGAGGACTTCCGCGCCATTACCCTTCAGGCGGCTGACGCATGACGATGATCCCAGCCGAAGCGGCGAACACCGAGAGATGCGTTTGGGCCGGGAATGGCGTGGTTCGAGCGATTCTGGGTCTCCCGCTGACCTTTCTCCCGCGATGTGCTGTCTTCCCCGCATGTCGCCGCGATCCACCGGCGACTGCCTTGGTCACTGCCGCGACCTGCGCCGCAGCAACGCGGCACGACGATGGCCCGGACGCCCCACGCGGATTGGCGACCCCGACCGTCACTACCGCGATGTCGCCCTTTTCTCGCCCGGACGAGCAGGAATCGTAGCACGCTTCCTCGAAGTCAAGCCCATGTCACCAACCAACATGGAGGACTTCGAGATGAGCAGAACCAAGCAACAGCAGTGGACGAACTACCAGGGCACCCGCCGCAAGAACATGGACGGCTACTGGTACACGGTCGGTGAACGCACGGGCGGCAGCCACTATGGCAAACCGCTCTATGAGGTCATTTTCGACAGCGGCTACCGCACCGAAATGACATCGCAGGACATCTGGCGCAACAAGCTGAAGGACTGGGGCAGCCCCAGCGTCTACGGCATCGGGATCGTGGGGTGGACGTTCAGGAACCCCACCAAGCACCCGCTCTGGAATCGGTGGGTCGGGATGCTGGAACGGTGCTACAAGTGCCGCCCAAACTACGAGGACGTGACCGTGTGCAAGCGTTGGCGACAGTTCGACCTGTTCGTTCAGGACGCGGAACGCCTCGAATGCTACGACCCCAAGAGGCTGGGCGAGCTGCAACTCGACAAGGACAAGCTGGGACCGGAGACCGGCCCCCGCGAGTACGGCCCCGAGACCTGCTCCTGGCTGACCAGTGCGGAACAGGCGGTCTACAGACGCCCTTGGCGCAAGACGAAAGCACCTCATTGCCCCTATCGCTGTGTGCATGAGACTGAAGGCAAATGGCATGCGAAGCCGCAGGCTGGCGTGAAACGAATCCGTCTCGGCAGGTTCGCAGACGCCTTGGACGCTGCGCTCGCGATCCTGCGGGCATTCCCGGATTTCTACTACCCCCACGAGAAAGCGAGGATCGCTGCTGATGTTGAGGCCAGGAGGACCAAGGGACTGGTCGCCGTGGGGTCGCTGGGACAGAAGGCTGCGTAGCGGTTTCGCCCAAAGCGGTTGAGGTCCGACAGGCGCGTATACAACCCGCCCAGCCCAATGGTACCAGAATCGCGGGGATGGAACCAACGTTCGAGGGTACCGGGGGGGTGCCTGCCGCGAGAACGGCTGCATCGCTGCAACACCACCGACGCCCGCCCAGCGATGGAGTCACCGCGAGACGAACTCGGTCACGTCGCGGACCTGCGACATCTTCACTTCCCAGAGGCAGGCTTGGATGGAGCGCTCGTCCGGCGGGCGCAGCCAGTCGGGGTCGTACCGCCTCAGATGGAAGATCTTGTCCCAACTCCTCACGATCTTCGCGGCGATCTTCGGGTCGGACCAACGGTCACCGTAGTCGAGACCCCTCGCCTTGACTTCGGCATGGTAGGATTCCGCGTCATCCTCGGATGTCGTGACATAGGAGCCGTTCAGGACGAGAGTCCACGTGTTTATGTCAGACAGCAACAGCGTCTTCGGCTCACATTCAAACGCGATGCGAACGCCCCTTACGCCCTTGTCGAGGTGAGCACGGCGACGGAGGTCTGGACGGGGCTTCTTGACGCCACCGTAGCGATACCACGCCCACACCGGGAACCCGTCCGGCTCGGGCGGTGGACCGAGTCTCTCACGCATCCGCGCTATCATCCATGCGTAGGCGGCCCCGGAATCAGGCATCGCATTTTCGGCAGTGGCCGTGAGCACGCCGGTCGTCTGAAGCTGCTGCCAGGCGGGAATGCGCTGGATTGTCCAAAGCAGGGTCATGTCGAATGGCTTGCCTCGATGGAAGACGCCGGTGAGGTCGCGTCCATGTGTGTAGTCATCAACATAATGCCATGCCCCGTGGCGTCGATGCCGTCCGCGCCGCCATTGACGACGAGGACGCATGGAAGTGGGGCATGCCAAGGGCACCTCTGCGAACCGGAAAGTGATATGACAACATATCGGTATGGAAGGGCACACCGTAGGGTACCCTCGCCAGCGAGGAGATGTATATGTAAGCCCCCGCCTCTGGGTTCCCGTTTCCGGGCGGAAAGCACTTGAGCGCAAGGGGTACGGGGGGGTGCTCCGCCAGACAGATCTTGCGTGTCGGACTAGTCGCTGGGGTGCCCCCCGGCGGACGAGAAGGCCCAAACGTAGTAGAGCAGACGCCCGCGCCCACGCGCAAAAACTCATGCCCGGAACCGGTCTGGTGACCACGAGGAGCGTGAAGAATGGACAAACATCTTTGGCGTGGCGGTATCACTGCTGGCGTAGCTGAACCGAACCAGGTATGCCTGGCGATCATGGGCCTGCGTGAAGAATGGTCGAGGGTCTTTCACGGGGCGGGGTCGTTGACTTTATACGGGACTCTATAAAGTCTACGACCCAAGGCACGCCAGGCGGAGCAGACCGACGTCGGAGATGATCATGGCCTCGAACTCGGATGGACCGCCGCTATCTTGATCGGTGCGTTGGTCCTCGCGTCCACGTTCCGCCGGAGACCGAACGATGCGATACACGCTCTTGCTCTCAGCCCTCACGGCGCTGTGCGGATGTCAACACCCGCCTGCACCACACGTTGCGGATTCCGCATCCTACTCGATCTCTCTGCCCGCGATTCCGCTCGGCAGCGGGGAACGCGTGTCCGGCGTCACGATGACCCTCGTTGGCGGGCACATCAGTGCCGTCAACACAGTCCCCGATGATTGGTTCGTCGAGGTCCAGCCGCCGATCTCCGGCAAGTCGCTGCTCACGATGTCGGCGAACCACGGCTGTTCGTGGTTGCGTAGCACCGACAGGTTCGACCACTTCGTGACGGTCGCTATCAACGACGGTACTCATCCCGAGTTGTCGGCTACGGTCACGATCAGCACCGCCAAGGGTGACCGCGAAATCACCCTTCGTCACGGCGACATCAGACTGGAGCCGCTGTCCCGGCTGTGATCGCGGCGATGTCGGGGCCGTACCGGGACGCCGACCAGTACCAGGAGCTGGCCCCAGATCTGGAGCATCTCGTGGGCGGGGTCGTTGACTTTATAGGCCCATCCCAGCCTCTGACCCTCAGCCAAGAGGCCGCCGCGATCTGGTCGAGTCCAGTCCCGTCCTGGCGATCCCAAGGAGCGTGAAGAATGGTCGAGGATGTCTGGCGGGGCTGGGTCGTTGACTTTATACGGGACACTATAAAGTCAACGGGCAGGGCGTCGCCAGGCGTAGCACGTCGACGTCGGAGATGATCCGGGACTCGAACTCCAGCGGATCTTCGCTATCTTGATGGCTAACCTATTCGCCGCACGCATGTTCTGTTGGAGACAGGCCGATGAGATATGTCCTGGTGATCCTGGCGCTGACGGCGATCTACGGCTGCCAGCGCCCCCCTGCCGCGCAGGCCGCTGGGTCGAGCCTCTACTCCGTTTCACTGCCGCGTCTGGCGCTGAACGAGGGCGAGCGCATATCCGGCGTGAAGATTGCCCTCGTCGGTGCACGTGTCAGCGCCGTCAACACAGTCCCCGATGATTGGTTCGTCGAGATTCAGCCGCCGATCTCCGGGGAATCGCTGCTCACGATGTCGGCGAACCACGGGCTGAGCTGGTTGGCCACCACCGACAGGCTCGACCACTTCGTGACGGTCGCCACCGACGATCACACGAAGCCCGCGTTGCCCGCGACCGTCACGGTCAGCACAGCCAAGGGTGACCGCGAGATCGCCCTTCGTCCCGGCGACCTCAGACCGGAGCCGCTGTCGCGGCTGTGATCGCAGTGACGGCGGGGCCATTCTGGGATGGCCAGCAGCACCAGGAGCTGGCTCCAGACCCGGAGCACTTCTTGGGCGCGGTCGTTGACTCTATACGCTGGCGTATAAAGTCAACGGGCTGGGCTGCCTGCGCCCTCGATGTCGACATCGTCCTCCTTGCGGCCAGGGCTTTGCACGCGTACCTTTACTGGCAATGCGGAGCGGGGGTCACGCGCTCTGGCTGGCTCTTCGCCCTGCAACCTGCAACAGGAGGATGGCGAACGACAACACTTTGAGTCTCAATAGCGTCCGATAGTCTGTTCACAGCTATTCGGTTTCGTGTCTCAGCAGAAAACCGGCAAAGTTTCCTATCTAAGAGACACACCGAGAGCTGTGCCCATCTGGGCACGGCTCTGGTGTTCTTAGGTGGGGCTTGCCGGTCCCTCTGCTGAGCATCCAGGGTTCGTGCCCTCTTCTTTTCTGGGGGAGGCACGAGCAAACAGGTGCTGATGAGGGATGCCCACGGATGAACGAACACAGAATCCACCTTGACCGCTCGGCAACCATAGCACGCGCCGCTCGATTCAGAGGGGTTCGCCTCGCAACTACGTTCCGCATTCGCCCTTGGCTCTTGCCGCTGAGTCTCGCCGCATTCTTCCTTGTCCTTGTCCCGCACGTGCGCTCTGCCGAGATTGAAGAGCTTGTCAAGGCGCTTGCCCCGAAGCTGGACGAACTTGCGGCCACCACACCCGAGAGCTACTGGGGAGCGGTTACCGACAAAGCGTGCCTTGCCCAGTTGTGCGACCTCTTTTGGTCGATTGAGGGGTTGAAGGAGGTCCACATCCAGCTTACGGACACAGAAGGGAAGCCTAAGGAAGTCATCCTCAGCAACACTGAGGCATACCAACTCCTCGATGCGCTCTCGACCTATGCAAACGACCACAAAGCCGAGATCTACCAGCGGAAGAGGGAGAAGAACCCATACGCACGCCGACTGGAAAGGGAGGAGTCCGTGGTGACGACGGCGCGTAAGCAGGTCGATAGACTGGGGCAGCCAGTTCTGTGTCGTCTTGACGCCTTGCTGAACAAGGCTGTGGCGGGGAATAGCCAAGCGTCTACGTATAGAGGACAGGCGGTCCAGGACTTCACGGCCATGATATCTGCTGAGATCGAGATACAGAGGAAGATGGCGCAGGATTTTGAGGCCCGTGCGAAGATTGCCGCCCAGACCTCTGATGTATGTGATGAGTCCGCCTCTATCCTTCGTAAGTGGGGGGTGTTGTGCTCGGGGCGGGCGGATGCCCTACGCGCTCAGTACGACTACTGTGACCCGTTTTCTACAGACCGGGTCCATTTTTGACCCGTTCTCCCTCTGAAGAGGGGTATGGGTGGTCTCCCTGAGAACGCCTCCAACCCCGAAGGAATGGGTGTATGGCACAAGATGGGAAACGCGGCCTCGGCTGGGGGTCAGTGCTACTGGTGCTGCTCATTGGCGGTCTGTGGTATAGGGATTACCGAGGGATTAAGGCCGAAGAGAAAGCCAGGATCATTGCTCAACAGCAGCAGAAGGCTAAGGAGGAGCAAGCCAGAGCCGAGGCGGAACGCCAGCGCAAGGAGAGGGAGAACAAAAAGAAAGAGGAGGACAAGGCCGAGGTGGAACGCTTGCACAGAGAAGTGGTAAAGGCGATGGGGGAATGGCGTGCCGCATGGGAATGCCTGCGCAAGGAGGATGAGAAGACAGCGGAGGAGGATCTGCTCAGAGAGTGCTTGGGGAGAAGTCGCGACTGGACCGACACCAAGGGCAGGAAGATAGAAGCGAAGTTCGCTGGCTCCTCGGGCGAGTTCGTGGATCTGCGGTATACCCAGTTCGTGAACCAAACGTTTGACAGTCCCGAGGTGGAGCGCATCAAGAAAGTGCGCAAGTCGTCTCTGTGTGATAAGGACCAGGCCTTGATAAGGAAGTTCGAGGAGCTGCCGGAGTTTAAGGCGCAGAGAGAGCAAACACAGGCGGGCACAGGAAGTGCGGAGCAACAGCGAGTCCCCGAGACCCAAGCCCTCAGTCCAGAGCAGCAGATCCAGAACCTCTACGCGTTAGCCAACAAGACCCCTCCCGATGAGGAAGCGTCCGTCCAGTTCATCACGCAGTTGACCAACCAGAAGGTGCAGGAGCGGATCAACGCCGGGCAACTCATAAGTGCCAATGGCGGCAAGGTGCTCTTCAGCCGTCTCAATGACCCCCTGACCCCTCGGGATGACGCCAGGATCGACGTGCTCTACGACTTCGTGTTCAAGACTCAGGCTGGTCTGATTCGCCAGAACCAAGGCTTCTATGTCTGGGTACACGCAAAGCGCGGGGCGTGGCGGAACACCGACATCAACATTGACGGGCTGCCGAGATACTGACTGGCGTGAACCCATGCTGCGGCACCGTGCAGTTTCAGGCGACGGTTTCTGCGGCAAGGGACTGGAAGTCGAAGGATGCACCATGGCAACTGACATGCACGGTCAGGCGAGCTTCTTTGCCCTGTTCACGGCGTGCATCATGCTGTTCTGCGTGAATGCCCGCGCTCAGGGTGATCTCGATGGCTTCTGGGGCATTCAGTGGGGCACGTCGCTGACGGACGCCAAGGCTCGGATGCTTGCTCACGATGGTGTGGCCGTGGACGACAGGCTGACGAACGCCGATGCGCTCATCTGCGGCGGCGGGTACTTCAACGGCAAACCGGTCTGGCGATACGCCTTGCTCTTTGTGGGCGACCGGTTCTGCCACGCGCAGGTCATCTGCAAGCCGTCGCCGGGGAAGCTGATCTTCGAGTACCGGGAATGGATCGCTGACTTGACAGCGAAATACGGCAAACCGCAGAATGTGTGGGATTCCAGCCCGGTGAAGGATGGCGATGATCGTTTGCCGGACGCTGTCAGAGACGGCAAGGCGACGTATGCGACCGCTTGGGAGTTCCAAGTGAAGGCCGGGGCTGCGAACGCCATAGTCGTCGAGATCAACGATGCGCTGCTGCTGACGATCACCTACGAGAACGGCAGCCTGATGGACGAGCGAGCGCAGACGCAGAAGGCGAGGTTCGGGAAGGGCTTGTAGCGGTGCAGCAGGAGGTGACTGGAATGAGAACGAGAGCGTGGCTTGCGATGCTGGCGATTGGGCTTGCTGGTAGCGTGTGGGGTAGGCTCGGCGAGAACGAAAAGCAGATCGTCAAACGGTACTCGAACCCGGCGGTGACATGGTCCACGGAACAGGACGGAGCCGATACCGTCTACGAGTTCTATAATCGGACAGACGTGCTAGGGAGTATCGTGGTGACCGTCTTCGACCCTGGGGGTGGAGTCATTGCTGGGCGTATGAAGTATGGATTCCAGTCAGAGCCATCTATGGACACCATCAATGGCCTTCTGGAACAAAACGCCGAAGGCTCAAGGTGGGTTTCATGCAGAGATGAGGGGAACGGACGTGATTTGGGGTGGAAACGCGAAGATGGCGGATCGGCCTTCCTCGGTCATGGCGGAACGGGGTTCCTGAGTGGTACCGCGCAATTGGTCATATCGTCTGCGAGGTACAATGCCTTTATTGGCAGGAATCTTGGAGTGTTGGGGGGACAGCCCAAGCAGAGGCAGGACGGATCTGGCGGCTTCTCCCCACCGGCAGCAGCTCACCAGCCAGCGAAACCGGGAGCACCACAGGCAACCGACGCGGAACTGACCCGCGTTCAGGCTGAGTACGACCGGTTGCTTGCCGAGTCCGGTAGGGTCATGGCCGAAGTCGAGCGGTTGCCTGCTGGCGATCTGGAGGATCTGGAGAGGAAATACACCGCAATGGACCGTGCAAATGACTTACTCTACAGCGCCAATCTACCCATGGTCAGATACTGGGCAGGACAGTTCAAGGCGGGGAACCCTTCCGCAAGGGCGGAACTCAAGAAGCGCTTCCAGTACGCGATGCTCTGTTCTGATATTGAGGCCGAAGGGGTGAAGAACTCCATCGCAGCCGCGACCAATGGTGTGGAGGAAGCGAGACGCGCTGGCGCTCTCAGTGTAACGCTGCGGGCGCAGAAGATCGAGGGCGACCGCATCGGGCGTCTGGAACTGGTGGTACGCCGTCAGAAGTCTTTCCTGAATGAGGTGGGGTCTGCGTTGGAGCAGACCGCCAAGTAGACCATCAAGCCTGCATCGCCGCAATGAGAGTGCACTCCCGACCGGATGCCCCGCCCCCAGCGATCCCAACCCCAACCACGACCACATCCGTCCTGGGGCCGCCTCCGCCGGAGGTCGTTGACTTCATGGGCAAGCTCGGCCCGCCTCGCCGACGCCCATCGCGAAACACATCCAGCTCTGCCGACCTCGGCTTCGAGCAGCCAAATGGCCGTGAGAGTTGTGTAACTACCTGTTGATGAGCTTACTCAGTACGCATGGCCGCCACCACCTCCGCCACCACCCCCTGGGGCGGTCGTTGACTTTATACGGACCCCTATAAAGTCAACGGGCTGAGGCGAATCCACGACGTCCCAGTCCTCGATCCATCATCAAGCTCTCGAACGCTACGAGGGCGACCGGCACCATCGAGACGCGGCGGAGCACTGCAACTTCGCGCAGCCTCTTGATCAGCCGCAGCACGCCGGGCACGTCCATGCGGAGCGGGATGCGATGGCCATCACATCAGGCCACCCCGATCTGGGTGTGGCCATCCAGGCCACGATCATCCAGGAGGTGCTCCGCCACCGGAGGATGATCGCCCCGGCGGGGTCGTTGACTTTATACGAAACCCTATAAAGTCAACGGCTTGTGACTTCCAGGGCGACTCAGATCCCCGGCATCATCAACAGGCGCTGGAACATGATGGGGTCGGCTGTCGTGGGACGCGGGCAGGCGCACAGGGGGTGGGCGCGAATCGTGGGCAGACGGGGGTGAACGGCGCGGTCAGGACAGGCGCGGCAAGGGCGTCAGACTTCGTAGAGCTTGGCGAGCAGCCGCACCATGGCAAGCGTGTCCATTTCGCAGTAGGCGAGAAGCCGCGATCTGACTTCAGCGATCCTGCCGGGGTCGGTCTCGCCCTTGAGGCTGACATACGCGGCGCTGGCGGCAGTTCCATCGCCAATGGCGAGACCGGCGTAGGTCAGCTCAGGCACGAGCGCCGGGAGAACTGCCTTGATCGAGTACGAGCCATGCATCTGCGGCGTGTAGTACCACTGCTTCTGAAACGGTACCATCAGGTCCACCAGCTTGACCCTGACGCCCTGAATACTGACGGCGTGCTGCGGGAAGTGATCCTGCAACTCGGCAAGGCGTCCATCCTCAAAGGTGCGGTTGTAGACCAGCACGGACACTGCGCCCTCCAGCGCACCAAGCAGAGAGGTCACGAACGCCTCGCGTGGGTCTGCACCAGCGTTGGCCAAGAACTCGTGGTGCGTGACTTCCCCGCCAAGGGTTTCCTGACGGTGGGCACTCCACTGGAATGGCACCTGCTGGTAAGGGCGAAGCCCATCATACTCGGGCACCGGCGAGGCGAAAGTCTCGAAATCCACATGTGCAATGGGGTAGCGTAGGCTGTCGAGGAACTGCCGGACCTTCGCCTTATCCATGGCGGGCTTGCCGGTCTTCTCAGCCTCAACCTGCGTCTTCTGGGCTGCGGTCAGACCGAAATCGTCGGGGATATCCTCGATCTGCATGACGCCGCTGCGGTACAGACTCCAGCACTTCTTCCCGCCACGTACAAGATCGAACACCGACCGTTCGGGCACGTGTTGCCAGCAGTGCCCCCGGTACGGGCAATCGCGAGGGTCGGAACAGTACGGGCCGATGTCCGCGTCGGGCATGTTGGCAGCCGTCAGCACTGCCTGGAACTCCGTGACCTTCGCGGCCACGGCATCTTGCAGGTCGCGGACTTGATCCAGAACGGATTCGTCGGCAAAGAGCTGGCCAAGGTCGAGACTCCCCACGCGCACGTACTGGTTGTCGATGTGGGCGATGCTGATGTCGCGCACATGCAGACCGCAGTTCACAAGCACGTGGTACTGGAAGGCGGCGTCAAGGACATGTTGGTCTTCGACCTTGGTACCGCTCTTGACCTCGTAGACCCTCCAGCCGTCACCATCGCGGACCAGAACGTCCACGGCACAGACGGCCCCACCGTACTCGAAGACTGCTTCATACAGGACGTTTGCACCCGCTGCGGCCAAACGCCGCGTTTCCGCGACCCGGCGGCCCATGTCGAAGCCGACAGTCTCCAAGAGATTGACGCCACCGGGGAAACGCTGCTGGGCCAGTTTGCCCACGTCACGGCCTTGATCGACCAGGAAGAGCGCGGCGGTGCCCATTTCGTCGGGTGTGATGCCGAGGGCTTCGCCATTCCGGCGGAGGTAGAGCGCTTTGCCGCACTGATGGCCCGTGAGGAAGTCAGTCTTGGACAGGTGCATCGTATTTGACTCCTAGCGGGTGATCCGTGACCTGTGATCGTCACCGTAGCACTCGTCATTCAGTGTGTGAGACGGTGGGCGGAGCAGCGGCGCCGCTGTCGGCCGCCGCCCCGCTTCTGTACACCTCGGGTCACGACTTCAGCCAACCTTCTGGACTGCAACGATCACGGCGGGCTGGGATTCGCGCTGGCATCCGGGACATTTCTGCCCCGCGTTCGGCGTTGTTAGTGTGCCCACTGAGACCTCCGACCACTTCGTCAGCATGTAGGTCGCACTGCAATGCTGGCACCGGACTGTGACTGTGTAGGTCGCCATCGTTTCGCCCTTTCGCTTGCTGACTCCGTACCCTGACACCCACCCGGCACCCACCGGACGGGACCGACTCCTGACTTGTGCCCACTGACCCCCTGCCCAGAAACTGGGCGCTGTTTCCCGGCTTCTGGTCAAGGTTGCGACCAACCTTCCTGAGCCTGTGCGTCTGAGCGGGGTTTCTGCCCGCATCAGATGCCCACTCGCCCAACGGCGGTCTCGTAGTCGTCCTGCACGTCCTCAAGGGCAAGGTGCTGGTACACTTCGAGGCTCTTCTTCGACGCGTGGCCACTGACAAGCTGGATCTGGGCGTCCGTCAGCCCCTGTTTCGTCAGGAAGCTCAGGATTTGGTGCCGGAGAAGATGCGGGTGCACATGCTTGTCGATCCCGGCCTTCTCCTGAAAGCCCTTGACCAGTTGTTCGACGCGCCGGGTCGTATAGGGCTGGCGGCGGTTCGACTCGAACAGATACGTCTGCTCGGCATGGGACTGCATATAGGCGGTGAGCGCCAACCGGAGCTTCTGCGGTGTCAGGACATACCGGTCCTTGTCGCCCTTACCCCGGTTGATGAAAATCTTGGATTCGTTCAGGAACACGTCCACCGACCGCATCGAGACGAGTTCACTGACCCGCACCCCGCAGTAGAAGAGCAGGCGGAGCATGATCTGGTAGGTGATGTTGCCGCAGTCGTCAATGGCCCGGAAGAAACGTCCAAGCTCCTGATCGGTGAGGAGCACGGGGAGTTTCTTCCGGCGCTTCGGGGGACTGAGGTCGAGTTGACCCCGGACGACCTTGCACGCGTAGGCGAATTGGTCGTAGGTCAGGCGCTCATGCCGGACGATGCGCTCGATCTTCGCGATGATCGGCGTCAGGTCGCGCAATTTCGCAGTTGCGTCCTTGGCAACGAAAAGCAGGGCGTTTCCGTCCTCGTGGGCCTCTATCTGCTCCGGTACTGCCATGATTCGTCCTCCGAAGTTCGCTCTTTGGCTCTTCTGCGAAATGGTTACAGCGCCTGCTGGACGCTCACGTCGGCCCCACCATCGCCAACACCAAGGACGCGTTTGAGCGACCACTCGAAGTCAGCGACCGCCGCGTCAACGGTCGCCGTGCCCCAGTAGTGGTGGTTCCATTTCCCGCTGTACTGGTTCACAGCAGCGGCACCAAGTACAGCCACGGCGCGATCCGGGTAGATGAAGCGACCCGCGACGAATCCCAGCCCATGGCTCCCCGCGTCGGCGACGTGCAGGTACAGTGGGCCGCACACCGTGTCGGCAATGACCAGCGGGTAGAGGCCCGTATCGTCGTCGGCAGCGTCCTGGCCGCCCGCTTGGCGGATGACCTCACGGACTCTCAGTGCAAAGGCTTCGCGGTCTTTGGTGCTCACCTTGCTCTTCATGTCATGGCCCCCATTTCCGACCATCACCGAACGCGTTCCAGCCGACGCACACTCACGAACGGCCCACCAACAACGGCAGGTCCGCCGCTGCTATCGCGCCTCGCCAACTCAAGGTGGACCGGGATGTAGCCCGTTGACCGTCCGACCAGAAAGCGCCGCCGCTGATTCCAGCGATCCACGACCTCCACCCGCCAGCCTTCCAGCCCCTTCAACTGCGGCGTCAGTTCACTCTGGCTTTTCCAACCCGTTTGGCGATTGCGCTGGGCGGCAAGCTTGACAAGGCGATGGTATTCAGTGTATGCCTGACGGGTTCCGGCGGGGTGACCGGCCAGCGTGACGCCAAGCTCTGCCGCCAGTGCCCGCTTGCGCTCCTCACACACACCGAAACCAAGGCAGGTGTACCCGTTGCCGCAACGGAGCACGTAGAGGTGCTGTTCGCGGTTGATGGTGTGAAGGTGGCTCATGTTCAGGCTCCCACGGTGACTGCCTTCGGTGTCACGGTCTCACCCAACAGGCGCTGCTGCCCATGCCAGAACCACTGGTAGTGGATGCCTTCCATCAGATGATTGGGTTGAATCCGGGTGGAGCCATCCATGCGGCAGACGGTGGCGGCGATATCCTTGATCTGCGGGATGCGGAGAGAGCCGAACTGTCTCGCGTACATTTCGAGGTATTCCAGACAGGTCTGGCTGAGGCTGGTGTCAGTCAGGCCCGCAAACGCCCTTGCACGGCGTACCCTTTCCATGAGCTGCTCTTCATCATCGCCACGGCGCACAGTCTTGCCCCACGGCGGCAGCACCTCGACGGCCATGTCGTATCCGGCCACGCGCTTGGCAAGCCGCCGCCAGTGACCCATGATCCGCCGCAGGCTGCACGAGCATGGCTCCGTGAGCACGCCAAAGCACCCGCATGGACAGGGCAGAGCGGCCAGTCCTTGGAACGCAATGCCCGCGTCCTTGGCCATGTTCTCGGCGGCATGAAGCAGCTCGACCCCCGGAGCGGACGGCTGGTAGATGAACAGAATGGCGTGTCCGCCCGCGAGCGCGACTTCCACCGCCCGCTTGGCGGTCTCGTTGTCGGGAATGTCCTGGAGCAGGGTCCGATTTGGTGTCTGGATGGTGTCCATGGTGCGGGTCTCCGTGCGCCTTTCGGTGCCCTTCTTTTCCGTTCTGTTGAATACCCTAGCCCAACTTTCGCACATGGCAAGCGTAAGTCATTGATTATTAAGCTGTTATGACTCTTCGAGTGGTTCGGCCCCTGGGAGAGGGGTCGTTGACTTTATACCATCCCGTATAAAGTCAACGACCTCCAGGCAGTTTCTGTTGGCTGCCAGGCACTTCCGCGCCAACGGTGGTTTGCAAATAGCGAATTACCGGCTAGGCTCACGCGCATGGCCCAGGACGAAGCACAGCACGGGCAGTTCTCGGTGACTTCCGGCGACGTGCACAGCATTGCCGTGCAGGTGGGCTACGGTCCCCTCTTCATCTCTGTGGCCGGAGTCTGGCTGGGAACTTACGACTTCGCTGAGAGCGCCCAGCCGAGTGTCCTGTTCGCCCTGCTGCTGCGGCAGGACGGTACGCTGGTCACCGGAACGGCTCTCGAAGCCCTGCGCAGCCAGGATGGCCGCTACGCCGCCCCGATAGTCTCTGACCTCAGGGGCACTCTCTCGCAGTCCGGCCTGTTGGTTGCCACGAAGACCTACCGTGACCGGCCAGACCTGCACAGCGTCGAACAGCGCGGACAGCTCTCGACGGACGCACGGGCTATCGGCGGTTCCTGGAGTATACCGGAACGTGGCCGTTCGGGTACCTTTGTCCTGCGCCGTGCGACCGTGGGACTGGACGCCAAGCAGTGGTGAGCTTGTGACGGCGGGTGTCCGATGGCATTGCCGTCTCTTCCCGCATATACTTCTTATCGTCACCGTTCTACCGCCAACAGGAGGACTCCACAATGGCCAGGAAGACGCCCAACACGCCGAAGGCTGGCGCTGCTGCCGAAGCCCCGGCAGAGGAATACGAGTTCCATCCTTATGCCGATCTCCTGCCGATGATGCTGGACCGCGAGTTCGAGGACTTGAAGAAGGGCATTCGGGCGAGTGGTCAGCAGGAACCGATCACGCTGTACCAGGGCAAGGTTCTCGATGGCCGAAACAGACTCAAAGCCTGTCAGGAGCTGGGAATTGAGCCGCAGTTCCAGAAGGCT
>CAIZKT010000774.1:0-3916 GCA_903933565.1 uncultured Victivallales bacterium
GGATGTGGAGCGGCCGCGGCTCGCGGCCAGCCGACCCGACGGTCGGCGCTCCCAGGATCCTGAACCCTGAACCCAGGATCCTGACCCCTTACCCCTGACCCCTGACCCCTGGTTCTCATACAAGCCGGTTCCTGACCTGCCTTCCCCAGAAATCCCGCCACGCTCGCCCTACTCCAGGCGCAGATCGTCCAGCACGAAGCTGACCTGATCCTGGTCGAGGTAGGCGGCCTCGTCGACGAAGAAGTGCAGGTAGTTGACCGCACCCCATTGCTTCCCGGCCAGCGGGATGCGGACCTGTTGCCAGGCATTAAGCGGGAAGGTGAGCGGTACCGAGAGGCTGTCTCCAGGCTGACTCCTGAGCGAGAAGGTGACGGCGCGCGGCGGCAGCGTCGCCCGGGTGCTGGTGGCGTAGGCCCAGAAGGTCAGCGCCTGCTTCCCGTTGAGATCGAGAGCCGGACTGGGCGTCCAGGTCAGACTGGGCCAGCCGATGGGGTACTTCTCTTCGCCACCCCGGTGATTCACGGTCACGGTGTAGCGCAGGGCGGCATCGCCCTGGTGGACGATCTTCGTCTCGCGAGCGACCGCGGACTCCGGGAAGTTCGGCCGCCAGTTGCCCACCTCGTCCAGATCATCCAGCGAGGCCGGGTCCGCCACAAACAGCGCCACCGAGACCTCGTCCCAGGCAACGCTGCCCTCCAGGTCAAAAGCTTGCAGGTGCAGGCGGACGCTCTGCACCCCCGCGGGGAGCTTGACCAGGTAGCGGTGCTTCTCCCAGTCGGCGCTGTTTGGCAGCGCGCCCAGCAGCGCCGGGCCGTAGTCACCTTGCGGGCGCGTCGGCAGGTCCAGCGGCCGCTCGTTGGCGCCGTACTTGGCCAGGAAGACGCGGACTAATCCACGGCTGTACTGCGCCTTGACCGCAAGGCGGACCGCCAGCGTCTGCCCTGGCGCCACGGTCAGGTAAGGCGACTCCCAGTCCACCCAGCCTTTCGACAGCCCATCGGAGACCGCCGCCTGGCCGCGCGCGCCCTCCACCGCTCGCACCGTCGCCGACACTTTTCCTGGCGCGGCGCTGGTAAAGAGGGCCAGCTTCTCAGCGCTGCCGTCGAAGTCGCAGGTGTACGGCAGAGCGACGTGAGCTGCTTGCAGCAACGGCGCCGCGGGCGCCAGCGGGGGTTCGCCTGCCAGCACGGCCTGCCAGGCAGCGGCGGGGAGCGCGGCTTTGGCCTTTTCCAGCAGAGCGGCGACCGTCTCCCGTTGGGCCAACAGCGCCGTGGGATCGTGGTTGAAGTCGGTCAGCGCCACACTCACCGCGGGCGGCACGAGGACCGCGGCCTCGGCCTGCCGTACCAGCTCGGCCGACGCGCCGGCGGCCTTCAGGGCTGCGCTCGCGTCGCGCAGCAGGCAGAGGTAGTCATAGTCCTCAATGCCGTCACAGATCGCCTCCAGGCGGACGGTGGAGAGCAGAGAGCCATCCGGATGCGGGTAGACCAGCAGGCCGTCGCCGTTGAAGGCGAAATCCTTGGCCGGCCGGGGATTCCACGGCAGCTCAGGCCAACGCGGTTCCAAACCCTCGTAGTTAGGGCGCCAGAGGTTCGTGGCGTAGTACAGGAAGCCCGTGCAGCCCTCCTGCCAGGTCTGCCAGCCCAGCAGGCGCGGTTCGAGCGCCGCATACTCGACGAAGTAGTTGGCGAACGGGTGGGTCGGCGTGCAGGCCACATAGGTCCAGACCTGCTCCCCGCGCTCCTGCGCTGCCAGGGTATCGGCGCGGACCACCTGCATCGTCTGCGGAATCCACAGATTCACCGCGCCCCGCAACTCGGGCACGATGGCCGTCGTCGAGGCCTTCGGCAGCCCGGGCGCCACCGCATCAACCAGCGCGTAGACATCCCGCATGACCCCTTTGAGCTCCTCCCAGTCCGGCCGGCAGTGCGGCTCGTCGTAGCCATACAGCCAGGCATCGCGGTCCAGCCCCCGAGCCGCCAGCCAGGCGCGGTAGTCCCGCAAGTAGCGGTAATAGACCAGCTCGCCAAAGTCCTTCACGGTGCCCGGGCAGTACCCAAGACAGTAGGCATTCAGGCCGCGCGAGCGCATGAACTCGAGGTCCGTCAGACCCGGCCAGGCAAAGGGCGTGTAGAGGTTCATCGGATTGAGCTTGTGCTCGAGCATGAACTCCTCGGTCGCGCGCCGTTCCGGATCGGTCATGGGCCGTTTGTAGTAGTTGCGGTATTCGCCCTCGAAGAAGGCGAAGGCGGTCTTCAACCGCGGCCGCAGCGGCAGGCTGAAACTGCGCACCTGGACCGTGAGCGTGACGGTGCTTTCGGGCAGGCCCTCAGGCTTGAGCGTGATCGTGCCGGTGTAGGCCCCCGGGGGCTGCCCAGCCGGACAGCGCACCGTCACCCAGAGCGGCTGGCTCTCACCCACCTTGGCAAAGGCCCCCGCCAGCGGCCCGAGCCCCGCCTTGCCGCTCCCAAGCCAGTCCAAAGGCACCAACGGGTCCGGCCACCAGCCCTCGCGGTCGCGGGCATAGCTGGCCTTGAGCACCTCGACATAGGCCACGGCGTCAAGACGAATCTGCGCCTTGGGCAGGCTGGCGCCGCCGGGGCCAATCAAGTCCGTCCAGCTGGCGCTCAGCCGGGAGATGTCCCGAGTCATCGGCCGCACCACGAGCTGGCCACTCTCGCGCTCGTTGCCAGCCAGGCTGAGCCGCAGCTCGGTCGCGGGGGTGAAGTCAAGGTCGTCGCGCAGCACCTTACGCAGGCTGGTTTCCGTGCCAACGCAATACGCCCCACCCGGCGCGGTTTGCCTGGCCCCTGCCGCCAGGAGCATGGCCTGCAGCCGCCCGAGCAGCTCGGCGCAGTGCGCATCGAAGGCATTGCAGGCCGCGAGATCAAGCCGCTCGATGCCCACGACGTCAGCCTGAGCTTGCCCGACCTCCGCGGCCAACCCCTGCACCGCCGCCACATCCGCGCCAGCCAGCCGTTGCAGCAGCGCCAGGCGCGCCTGCAACCGCGGCGCCAGCCGCCGCGAGGCCTGCGCTGCATAGCCTTGGACGTCATCGATGATGAAGGTGACCTGGTCCCCATCGCCATAGTCCGACTCGGACAGATAGAACTGCCAGTGGCAGATGGCACGGCGCTGAAAGTTGACCGGAAAGTCCAGCCGGAACTGCTTCCACTGCTTCAGGGGCAGTTCGCCGAGGTTTGCCGACCAGTCGTTGCCGCCCTTGTCGCGCAGGATGATTTGCAGGGAACTCCCCGGCATGACGGCCCGGCTGGACAACGTGTAGACGCTAAAGCTGATGCCGCCCGCGGCCGAGAGGTCCAGCGGCGGCTCGGGGTTGCGCTCGATGCGCGGCCAGCCCTTGGGGTACTGCTTGCCCGCAATCGCCTCATCCGCCTTGTGATCAATCGTCACCGCAAAGCGGAGAGCCTGCTTGCCTTCCGCAACCAACCCCGACTCGGGCTGGAGCGTGGCCTCCTTCTGCCCGCCCGTGCGCCAGGCGGAAAGATCCTCCATGGTGTCGATCACCAGGGTGGGTTCGGCGCCCGCGAACGCGGTCACCACCCAAATACCGACGAGCCCTAGCAGACCATGAATGCGCTTCATGCGTGATCCTCCGTCTGGTTCCTGCTCCCGCTCCTGGCGCCGACAACAACGAATCGGCGCCCGGCAGCCAATGTAGCGCCGGTTCAGTCCGGCAGCGCAGGTGGCAAGTCCGCCCCAGGCGCGGGTACGTAGTCGAGGCTTTAGCCGGCCTAAAGGTAGGGCGCGAAACCGGCGGACCGCCGTGGCGGGCGCAGCTGGAGGGCGAACCCCAGCAGGCGCCCAGGCGCCGGTGAGCCTGGCTTTGCTGGCCGCCCCGAAGGGGCACAATCCCTCAGCCCAGGGCAGCGCCCTGGGTACCGGGCATACCCCA
>CAIZKT010000775.1:0-4679 GCA_903933565.1 uncultured Victivallales bacterium
CCAGTTCCACGGTTGCCGCAGCTGCCTGGTCGGCGATCTCCGCAAATGTGATGGTCTGCGTGGCCTTGGCTGCCAGCACCGTGGCCTCGATGCTGGTCGGGGCATAGTGCGCATCGCCCGCCTTGGTGGCGCGCATTGTCACCGAGCCCGTACCCGAGGTCAGGTGCAGGCGGTTGCCGCCGCTGATCTCGCCCGGACCGCTGCGAACCTCGAAGCCCAGGGCGCCGGTGCCCGAGCCACCGCTCACGGCGAGCACTTGCGTCGTGTCGTAGACCTGCGGACTGGCCGGAGCCGGAGCGAAGAGCAGCGCTGCTTGGGTCGCGAAAGATACCGTGAACGAGCGCTCCACGGGCGTGGCCGCCTGGAAGTTGTCATTGCCGACCTGCGAGGCGGTGACGGTCACTGCGCCTGTGCCGGTGAACGAGAGCGTCGTGCCGGCCAGGGTTGCCGGGCCGCTCAGCGCGTAACTCACCGTCAGCCCCGAGCTCGCCGTCGCGCCCAGTTCCACGGTTGCCGCAGCTGCCTGGTCGGCGATCTCCGCAAATGTGATGGTCTGCGTGGCCTTGGAGATAGGCACCCAGGCCGAGGTCGCGTCTGCCGACGCCGTCTCCGGCGTGCCAGAGTCCGTAGCGGTTACCCGCGCCCGGAGGTACTTGCCGACATCTGCGCCAACCGGGTGATAGGTTTCGCCCGAGGCTCCTGTGATGTCCACCGTGTTTGCGCCAGCGCCAGTCTCGGCGCGCTGCCACTGGTACGCAACGGTGATCGGCCCCGGATTCTCATCCCGGTCGTCGTTCCACGCGCCGGGACTGGCGGAGAGCAGGCCTCCGAACACAAGGTCCCCGTCGATCAAGGGCAAAACCGTGTTGTTGGGCGGGTCATTCCGCGGGCTGACCGTCACGTTCACCGTGATCGTGTCCGTGCCGCCGTAGGGGTCCGCCACCTGCACCACGAAGCTGTCGATGCCATTCCAGTTCGCCGCCGGGGCGTAGGTGAACGTCGTCGGGGAGGCACCCGTGCCGCTCACGGTCGCGGTCCCGTTCGCCGGGCCGCTCAGCTTCGACCAGGTCAACGTGTCGCCGTCGGCGTCGGTCGCGTCCAGCGTGGGCGCGCTCCAGGCCGTCGGCGAGCCGTCCTCATCCATCGTCTTCGCGACGCTCGTGCCCTGCGCGATCATTGGTGCCGCGTCGAGGGTGACGCTGCCATCCTGCAGAATGCCGATGGTGACCGAGTTCAGGCTCGTATCGAACACTTGCGTCACCCTCTTCAGGTCCAGCACAGTAGTCAGACCGGGCGCCTCGGCCAGGGCGGCCTTGACGGTGAATTCAACCGTTACCAGCAACCCGCTGCCCGCCGAGACTACCACCCCGCCCATGAGGTCACCTGCGGTCCAGGTGATCTGCCCCGCGAGCACGTCCACGGATACGGAGGAAGTCCCGTTCGGGAAACGTGTCATCGCCGGAATCACGCGGGCTGCAGACGTCTCGAGGTATCCCGCCTCGAACTCCAGACAGAAGCCCAGAGAGGAGAGCGGCCGGTCGACATCCAGGCTGATGGCTACGCTCACTGTCGTGGGGGGAACTGAGGCGGTGACCGCCGCAGCCGTGAGGTTGTTCTCCGCCGCAGCGGCACAGATTGACCATCCCAGAGAAACACATAAGGTAACCAGCCGCAGCGCCTTGCGCATTGTCCAGCCTTCCTCTAGTGGCCAGGGCTGGTTCGTCACCGGGCACCTCCGCCACTGAGCCTGACCTCGTTGCCGTTGCGGTCGAACGCCTTGATTTCCTCGATCGCGATGGTTGGCGGTGCAGCATCTGCTGCCAGCGGGAGGTCCAGCGCGAACACCCAGCCTGCCCCCGGCGTGACCATGGCACTCTCGCCGCTGAGGTCGGCCACATTGAAGGTCAATCGGCTGCCTTTAGTCTCGATGCTCACGGCGCGGTCGCACCAGGGCAGGCGCACATAGTTCAGGACGGTGGCCGCCGACTGCAGGTCGCTGCGCTCGCCGACCGCACGCAGTTTCACCGAGAAGCAGACCAGCGGCTTGTCGGTTTCCAAGCACAGCGTCATGCGTGCCACCCCAGTCTGTGCGTTCCTGCCCGCCGCTTCTAGGTAGACGCGATCCGCGCCCACCCCGCGACTGCCCGCAAACAGCACCGAAGCCAATGTGATCGCCAGCGCCCATGTCTTCACGCCTATCGTCTCCTATGCGATTGCATCCTGAGCACTCTCTATCTGGTTCCCGCCCGCCGGACTCCCGAGCGTTGGGCTCGGCGGACGATCTGCTCACAGGTTGCGCAGGCAATCGATGCGGCCGTTGATGCTGGCCTCTGTTTCGCCGACCGGCAGAGTCCAATCGGACTTGACCGTAGATAGGCCCATGAGACGGCGGTAGATGAACACCACATCGCGGAAGTTGGCATGGCCGTCGTGATCGGTGTCCAGCGGCGCAAAGCCGTCAAAGCCCACCTGGCACAGGCTATCGATGCGGCCGTTGATGCTGGCCTCTGTTTCGCCGGTCGGCAGAGTCCAATCGGACTTGACCGTGGACAGGCCCATGAGTCGGCGGTAGATGAACACCACGTCGCGGAAATTCGTCAGACCGTCGTTGTCCACATCGATCGTGGGCGAGACGGCCCCAATCTGAATCTCTCCATTAGCGGCGGACGCCTCGACGTCGACGATGCTGGTGTCCATGGCGGCGATTTCGGTGACCACTAGGGGAACGACCGCCACCCCGATGGTCGTGGTGGTGCGCAGTCTGAGGGTGGCGAACACGCCGTCGCCGGCCAGTACCGCGGTGTCACCGGTCAGACTTGCAGCCGCAACTCGCACTTCAGTCACGGAACTCCCCGTGGAGACCGAGACGTCCGCAGTCTTCAGCATCCGGCCCGCATCCGCGGCGAGTTCGACGAACTCGAAACGGCTGGCATCGAACTCGATGGCAAAACCCAGCAGCGACAGCGCGGCGGCGTTCGTCAGCCGGACCTGCACCTCGACCACCGTCGCCTGCGGCAGCGAGGGAGCTATCTGGCGCTCCACCACCATACGCACTGGGGCAACAGTGCCGTTGCCGGCCAGGGGCACTTGAAGGGTTCCCTCTGTACAGGTCAACTCCAGCAAACCGCTGTATGTGCCCGCGGCCGCGGGCAAGAAGGTCACCGGGATGAATAGCACATCTCCTGCCTCCAGCACACCGGCGGTATCGCTGACGGCGAACGCGGCAGGGGAGGTCGTGATCGCCCGGATGCTCACGGGGTCGGTGCCGACGTTGGCGACAAGCACCGAGAGAATCGACGTCCCGGCTACGGGAACGGCCCCGAAAGCGATGGTCGCGGGAGACGCATTCAAGGTCAGGGGCGCGTCGTCGTCGGTGATGGTGGTGGTCTGCTGCTGGGTGCCGCTTTCGGTGCCGTTGGTGAAGACGCTGATGTCGACGATAACCGTCTCGTCGGCTTCGTCGAGGGCATCCTGGACCGCGGTCACCGTGATGCTGCCCGAGCTACTGCCAGCAGGGATCACGATCTGGGTGCCGGAGCGGGTGTAGTCAGTCGTGAGCGTGGCGCTGCCGCTGAAGGTCAGATCGACCGTCACCGGCAGGCCCGATACGGCCGACAGCGTCGCGGTGAAGGTGGCGACCCCACCGGCTTCCGCGATCGATGCATTGTCTCGGCTCAGCGTTACCGTCGGCGGCGCGTCGTCGTCGGTAATACTGGTGCTCTGCTGCTGGGTGCCGCTTTCGGTGCCGTTGGTGACGACGCTGATGTCGACGATAACCGTCTCGTCGGCTTCGTCGAGGGCATCCTGGACCGCGGTCACCGTGATGCTGCCCGAGCTACTGCCAGCCGCGATCACGATCTGGGCGCCGGAGCGGGTGTAGTCGGCCGTGAGCGTGGCGCTGCCGCTGAAGGTCAGATCGACCGTCACCGGCAGGCCGGACACGGCGGATAGCGTCGCGGTGAAGGTGGCGACCCCGGCCGCCTCCGGGATCGCCGCGTTATCCCGGCTCAGGGTAACCGCCGGCGGTGCATCATCGTCCGTAATACTGGTGCTCTGCTGCTGGGTGCCGCTCTCGGTGCCGTTGGTGACGGTGCTGATGTCCACGATCACCGTCTCGTTGGCTTCGTCGAGGGTATCCTGGACCGCGGTCACCGTGATGCTGCCGCTGGTGCTGCCGACAGGGATCACGATCTGGGTGCCGGAGCGGGTGTAGTCGCTCGTGAACGTGGCCGTACCGCTGAAGGTCAGATCGACCGTCACCGGCAGGCCGGAGATGGGCGACAGCGTGGCAGTGAAGGTGGCGACCCCGGCGGCTTCCGCGATCGCCGCATTGTTCCGGCTCAGCGTTACCGTCGGCGGTGCATCGTCGTCCGTAATACTGGTGGTCTGCTGCTGGGTGCCGCTCTCGCTGCCGTTGGTGACGGTGCTGATGTCCACGATGACGGTCTCGTCGGCTTCGTCGAGAGCGTCCTGCACCGCGGTCACCGTGATACTCCCGCTGCTGCTACCGGCGGGAATCACGATCTGCGCGCCGGAGCGGGTGTAGTCGGCCGTGAGCGTGGCGCTGCCGCTGAAGGTCAGATCGATCGTCACCGGCAGACCGGAGATGGCCGACAGCGTGGCGGTGAAGGTGGCGACCCCGGCGGCCTCTGCGATCGCCGCGTTGTCCCGGCTCAGGG
>CAIZKT010000776.1:0-13881 GCA_903933565.1 uncultured Victivallales bacterium
CGGCAGCCACCAGCCCCTGCATCGCCCAATCGGCGTCGGCGGGAGGCGCCGCCATGGCCCCCGCGACCCAGCGCACGGCTTCGGTCAGCACGGGCCGGTCACCCTCGCCCATCTGGGGCAGCGCGGCCAGTTCCGCGACGTCCTTACCCACCAGGTGCTGCTGCCGCTTGCGCAGGTGACGCAAAGCCGTGGCCAGCAGCAGTCGCGGGCGCGCCCGGCGGACCTCGACGTTCATCCCGTCCAAGGCCTCGGCGGCCTTCAGGAACTTCAGCGCTTTGCCGAGGGCGTTGCGCGCCTCGGCGTTCTCTGCCAGGACCAGGAGGGGTCGCGGCTCGGCGGGACAGGCCGCGTGCCAGGCGGTCGCTACCTCGTCCGCGGCGCGTGGCCCCAGCTCGTGGTCCTGGGTCCAGTCCAGCCAGCGCCGGAAAAGGTCCGGCGTCGGGGTCGCCCGGCAAGCCCGCTCGAAGAGCAGCTCGGGATAGAGGAAGTAGGTCTCCGGGGGCGCGGGCGGCGCGCAGGCCATGACCGCGGCTGGCTGTTCGGTCTCGGCGCGGTAGTACGTAGCCATGCCGCCCTGGCGGCGGAACGAGTAGACGAAGTCCCCGCGCCCCTCAGCGAAGTCCTCCCAGGGCAGAGTCGCAAGGATATCGATCAGGTGCAGGTACACCGCCGCCTCTTCCGGCCCGCCCGGCGCAAACCAGCCTTGGTGCACCGCGTGACGGCGGAACTCCTCCCAGGCCGCGCAGGCGTTGAAAAGCGCGGCGACGTCCTGGTTCTCGGCCTGTTTCTCACAAACGCGCGCAAAGAGACGCCAGAAATAGGCGTCCTTGATCGAACTCGCGCCCAAGGCCCGCCGCACCGGTTCGGCCTCGATCCCGACGGCCAAGGCCGAGGCCGAGATGTGCTGGCGCAGCCGGTCGAGCAGCTCCGGCCGCTGCCGTCGGCACTCCTGCACCGCCGTGGCGATGGCCGCGAGGACGGCCTTGGTGCGACCGGAGCGGAAGGCCCGATCGAGATCTGCGAGCGTCTGGCGCAGCCGCGGCGTATCGCCGGCAATGGCCGCGGCCAGCGCCATCTGCCCGGCTGGCGCGGGCGGTTTCTTGCCGTCAAGGAGACCATGCAGCAGCGGCGCCAGACGCGCCGGGATCGCATCGGAGGCCAGGGCCGCCAGGCACTTGCGGCATTCCTCGTCCTGCCGCTGGTAGAAGCGTGCCACGGCCCGGACGAAGAGCTTCCACGAGGCGAAAGGGCTGTGCCGCGATACTTCGGGCAGCGCCAGCTCGGCCTCCGTCACCGCTCGCGAGGTCGCGGCCGAGAGGGCGCGGACAATGGCCGCCGCTTCGAGCCGCAGCGGATGCGTCGCCGGCAAGGCCGGGAAGTCCGCTACCTGGCGCGGGTCGGCGACGCTGCGCCGGACGAGGCTCTCGAGGCGTTCGCGCTCCTCGTCGGTGAGATCGGCGGCAGACAGGCGCGCCAGCCCGTCCAGCCCCTTCCCAGAGCGCAACGCCAGGCGCTCCTGGACGTCGGTACAGGCGGAGAAGCTGGCCGGATAGCGTTCGCGCACCAGGGCGAGGAGGGCCTGCGCGTCCTTCGTCAAGCCCTGGCGCAGCATCTCCTCGACGCGGGTCCGGTAGGCGCGCACCAGCAGCGCCTCGGACTCGGGACTGCCGCGGGACTTGTGCAAATCCTTGGCGAGGTCCACCGCACGGCGAACCTTGCCGCGCGCCAAGAGCTGCTCGATCTCGGCACCGCGCGCCTCGACGGAGCCCTCTGCCGAGGCGCTGGGCATATTTGACGCGGTCGACACGCACGTTCCTCCGGGCGTCGCGCCTCACGTTCTCCAGCCGCGACCGACGGGGCGCCAGCCGACCCCAACCATACCGCGCGTTTCCCCGCATTCCATGCCCAGCACCGCACTTTCCGGCCCAGCGCGGGAGCATGCCCGCGGCCCAGCGCTCGCCCCCGCCCGGTTCTCCCCGCGGGTGCCTTATCGCCGCTGCAGGGGCGCGGTTGACCATGAGCGCTCACTACTATGAGGCTCTTGCAGAACCCTCGGCTCACCAGCCTCTCGCCTGGAGTCGGCGGTCCGCACCGGCACTGCCGGGGCTTCCGCCGTACATGGGGGTCTTGCAGACGGCGGGTACCGCGAACCCGCCCGGAACGGGCGATGGCACCTGTCTGCGTGTACGCACTGGCAGATCGCGGGCTCCAGGGCCAGACGCGGGGTTCGGCAAGAGCCTCCTATGTGTATCCTCTTCGTCGCCATGTCCATGCCCTCGCTTTCCTCGCTCTGGCAACTCCTGATCACAAGCGCGGTCGAGGGGGCCGTCGGGGCCATGCCGTCTCAGTGACACGCATGTCCACCAGAGTGGCCGGCGCAGGCGGCGCGCTCATCCATCTCGGTCAGTTGGCCGGTCTTGAGCTGACGCACGGCCTCAGCGACCGTGCCTCCGGGAGCAGAGTACACCTTGATACCGGCCGCCCGCAACCCCTGCAAAGCACCAGCGCCAATGCCTCCGACAATGACCGCGTCCGGGCTTGAGTCTGCCAGCGCCCTCATCGGGTTGCACGCCCCGTGGACGTGGGCACGGTCCCTATTGCCCAGCGCTGCGACGGCCATCGTTTCTGAGTCCACAAGCACGAAGACAGGTGCGGAGCCGAAGTGTCCGTACACGGGGCTTTCGAGGCCCTGATCTGCGGCGACGGGAATGGCGATCTTCATGTTTGCCGTTCCCCCTTGGCGGTGCCGCTACCCGGCGCCTCCTGGGGCTGGCTGGGCGCGGGGCCCCCCCTGGGCCAGCCCTTGCCGTCCGCCTCGCGCGAGCGACCCAGCGCCCCGGGGCACCGTGCCGTTGGCCGCAACCGCACGGACCTCGCCCCTGCCCGGCTCCCGTGCCCACGGGTCCCGTTCCGTCTCTGTTATGACCATAGCCTGGGGCTGTCAAGCCGAGGCCTGGACGGCAAGCGCTCGGGTTCCCGCCAACAGAAAGGGCGTGGGATTCGGCTCCCGAGCAGCGACAGCGTGCTCGGAGTGTGCCGGGCCTATGGGGCCTCGCCCTCTGCCCATTCCTGTCGTCTGCATTCAGAAGCTCAATCTGGCTCCGACTCCAGCTGCGAGGCACTGGCCGGGAAAGGCCGCCCAGAGCGCCGCGGCGGCGGCGGCACCGGTGCAGGTTACATTACGCAGGTGTCAACCTACAGCCGGACAAGACACTTGGTTGGATCCCGGAACCTGAAGACACTACGGAAGCGGGTCGTGTCGGGATACGACCGGAACCGTCGAAAGGTCCCTCACATGCCAAGACTCCTCCTCGCCCTCGCCCTGATCCTTCCACTGTGCATGACCGCTGCTGGCGAAGCCCTCACGTTCGACTTCAGCAACAAGCACGTTGCGAGCCCATTTCCAAGCACGGTGGCGGCCAATCTGGTCAAGAATGCCGACGGGTACCTGATCAAGAAGACGCCCGAGCTGGAAGGCATCTGCGGCTACTTCTATGTGAACCTCCCCGCCTCGGCCAGAGCCATCAAGTACGCCCTGACATACAAGACCACCCCCGCCGCCAATCCGCAGATGTCCGCGAGCTTCAACAAGGAGGGCGGTCCCAACGGTGGCAACGGCATGAAAACCGTCAACTTCCCGACCTCCACGGAATGGACCACAGCGGAAGCCCTGATCACGGTCCCGCCAGGAACTGCCGTCATGCAAAGTGCCATCTCAGCCAGGGCCAACTCCTACGAAATGGCCTTCAAGTCGGTCACCGTCACGTTCGTCGCTGATACGGTCGCCATCGCCAAGGCACCAGAGGGTTTCTCCACTGAGATTCCCCCAGCTCAATGGGCCGGCGTCGCTGACCTCGAAGGGTTCTACGTCTGCGTTACTGCTGACGTCGCGGGCGAACAGACTGACCTCAAGCTCACCTATGACGACAACAACCTGTATGTCGGCTACATCGCCAGACTCACCGACCCGAATACGCTGTGTGCCAAAGTCAGTGACCTGAAAATCGACGCCGGCATCTTCTCTGACGACTGCCTTGAGCTGTTCCTCTCGGCGCCGGTCAGAAACCTGGCCTGGCAATTTGCCACCAACCCCAACGGCAGCCGCTTCGACGCCGAAGTCAGGCAGGACATGCCGGGAAACCCATGGAAGGTTTTCGGCGAATGGAACGGAGCGTGGACCGTCAGGAACTTCCGTGACGCGGATTCCTGGCAGGCAGCCTTCAGTATCCCCTGGAAAACCCTCGGCTTCGACGGGATCCCTCAGAACCCCATCGGGCTCAATGCCGGACGAGAGAACAAGGCCGGCGGCGAGAACAGCCAATGGAACGCCTTTGATGGAAGTTTCCACGCGGTCGACAAGTACGCCTGCCTCGATTTCCAGAGTGGCAAGGTAGAAAGGACTCGACGGATCGACCGCGCTTCCTATCTCATCAGCCGTCCTAACCCGCAGTTTGAAGCGCTGCTCGGCAATGAGCCGGGAAACTACCGGACCGGAACCTGGGGCGCGGCTTTCATCAGCACGTTTCCGGAGAAGATCCGTAAACTCTATTCCAAGGAGGAAGAGCAGGAATGGCAGACGACACTTCTCCATGCCCGCGGCGAAGCGGGCATGATGGGGCCGCCTCTGCCCTGGGCCAACAGCTCGATCTTTGGCGGCTGGGACAAGATGCGCGAGTACAAGCAGACGTTCGGCACACGATTCCCCTACGTCCTTTTCAACAGCGCCGTCAGCCGGGGAGCCATCCAGCACGGTGCGAAGTACTACCACGGCGAAACTGAAGTCGACCCCGCCTGTGACGCCTACCGCGAGTACGTCGTCAAGGGGCTCGCCGACCTCGCGACCAAGTACTACTACAAAGACTACCTCGACACCGTCGGACTGGTCTTCGGTATCGACGAACCCACCAACGCTGTCGGGAACATCTTCAGTCGTACCAGGAACAGCAGTCTCGCCGCCGCCCTTAACGATGCCGAGGCCGACATCAGAGCCACTACCGGTTTCGGCAAGTTCGGGCTCTATGACCCATTCGGCGAGCCCACGCCCAACCTGGAATTTGAGCGAATTGCCTTCTGGAGATGGTGGAACGGGAACTTCTCGCGTTTCTGCCGGGAGGTTCACGCCAAAGTCAAGGAGGTCTTCCCGGGCGTCGATTTCAAGAGCATGGACCGGAACACGGTTTCCGGGGTCTGCCCGACCGATGTCGCGCTTCTCACGCCATACTCGGACTGGATCAGTTGCGACCCGTATCCGACCAGTACGGCAGGGAACTACGGACGGAGCCGCGCCCTTTTCCACCCCGGCTTCAGCGCCAAGATGCTCGGCGACCTCGCCTGCCAGTCGAAGCTCTGCGTCACACCACAGAACTTCATCTACCACGGTGGCAGACCGGAACCGGCCGAGATCCGCGAGTGGGCCTCGCAGTGCATCAAGGTCGGCGCCCAGATGCTGTACTGGTACGTCGAAGACCCGGATACGCTCATGAATATGTGGGATGGCAACCTCGAGGTCCTCGCCATCAACAAACAGCTCAAGACCCTCAGGAAGATTGTGGTCCCCAATAAGACCTCCACTGCCATCCTGCATTCTGACTATGACCGCTGGGGTCTCGGGGACAATGTGCTCCACCCGGCCTATTCACTCTACACGCTCCTTGGCGAGCAGAACAAAGCCTGGTTCCGTTTCATCAGCCCTACCGGCCTCGCCATGGGAGTGCATCGCCTCGCCGACTACAGGGTCGTCCATATCCCACGCATGAAGTTCACCGACCCGGAAACCACCGCCAAAATGGTCGACTTCCTAAAGGGCGGCGGGACCATCGTTTCCTTCGACCCCGAACTCTTCAGGTTCAATCTCGACGGCAGCGCCGTCCCCGAGAGAGCCGCCCTCTTCGGCGCCGAGCTTACCCCAAGAACTATCCAGAAACCAACCCTCAGGTACCTCGGGAAGGACCTCCCCATCTTCAAGATTACCAACCTCCCCGGCCCCGACGACGGCAAGTTCCAGGCTTTCAGTTTCGGGCAGCTTCCAGCCGACGCCAAAATCCTGGCAACCTATGCTGACGATGATAGCCCGGCCATCATTGAGAGACCTTACGGCAAAGGGAAGATCATCCTCTCGGCCGTTCAGCCCTTCGGCAACTCCGACGTCGCTCTCGCGCAGACCGCGTGGCTGGACTTCACCGCAGCCATCTGCCAATCTGTCAAGGAACCCACAGACCTTCCAATCTGGGATTTCGTCCTCAGAAAACGGCCCGAAAACGACGTCAAGCTCGACCTTCTGATCAAGTGGTGATGACCCTCTCCCGCGACCAGTAGGAACGAAGGCAACCTTGAGGTGCTCGCCGCGATGCGGCAGGAGGATCTGCACCGTGACCGTCCGGGGACCGCCCTGGCCGGAGAAGACGCGCCGACGCTCCCCGCGACCCTCCCCAATGATTCCGTGGGCGTTGAGGGGCTGCGGTCAATTCTGCCCGTTTGGAGAGAGTGACGACGAATGCCGTCACAGAATCAGGCCCGTACAACCTGGAGACCTGCCATGCGTGTACCGAGCTCGCTCTGGCTCATCACCCTCTGCGGCGCCGTGCATGGCCAACCGGCGCCCCGAGCCCCCAACCTCCGGTTGGTCCTGCCGACGGAGATCCCGGCGGTCCCCGGCCGTGAGGTCAACCTGTACTTCGATAACATCATTCTCTACCCGCGTTCTGACTTGCTGCTTTTCGAGGTGGATTGCCCCAAGGGGGCCCAGCAGCATGATCGGTTCACCTGGACCCCAAAGCCCGAGGACGTCGGCGAGCATCCTCTCGCAGTGAAAGTCGAGGACCTGGACGGGGTACTTCTTGCCGAGGGCAAGACGGTCATCCACGTCTACCCCGCCGATGCGGGTGCTGGCAGGCAGATCACCGCGCTTATCGTGGGCGACAGTCTGACCGGGGCCATGACGTACACCGAAGAGATCGTCAGACTCATGGAGCCACCCGGTAACCCGAAGCTCACCCTCATCGGCAACTGCGCGCCCTTCCAGGATCGGCCTGGCGTGCGGAATGAGGGCTACGGCGGCTGGCGCGCCTCCACCTTTGCAACTTTATGGGGACCAGACCCCATCACCAAGGAAGGCCGACGCGGCCGCAGCCCCTTCATCTTCGAGGAAAACGGCAAGCCCGGGTTGGACTTCCGGAAGTACTGCCTCGCCCAGAGCGACGGCAAAGGCCCCGACTTCATCACGATCCTGCTGGGGTGCAACGATAACTACGGCGCCAAGGACGGCAACCTCGAGGCCAGTGTCGACGACTTCCTCAAGCACATGGACATCCTGGTGGCCGAGTTCCATCGCGTCTGCCCGGACACGAAGATTGGTATCGTTTCATTGCTGCCTCCGGCGGCCACTCAGGATGCGTCGGGCGCCATCGTGGGCTGCGGTCAGACTCGTTGGCAATACAGAAAGAACCAGCACCGAGTCATGGAGCGTGTTATCGAGAGGTATGGGAACCGGCAAGCGGAGAACCTCTTCCTGGTGCCCGCCTATGTGAACCTGGACTGCATGCACAACTACCCGGTCGCCGAGGTCCCGGCCAATGCCCGAGCCGAGGGCCCCGGCGCGAAGATCGTGCGCCAGATCAATGATGTCCACCCCGCGGCCAGCGGCTACCGCCAGTTGGCCGACAGCATCTACGGCTGGATGAAGGGAGTGCTGGCGAAGTAGGAGTGCGATCGCCGGTTCGAGCGCGGCCTGGTTGACCACGCCGGGAAACGCACCGGGGACTGCGTCGGTGAGGTAGTCAGCCCCAAAGGGGCGTAGTGGGCGCCCAGGGCAGCACCCCATGGGCGCTAAGATAACGAAACTCGGTCGCTTTTCGCCCTCCGAAAGCGGTGTCGAGCCACCGCACTCCAAAGCACCCCACGTCGTTGGGGTGGAGGTGGGGACCGGTAACTTGCGCGATCTACACCGTCCTACCACCTGATCACTTGCCCATAGCCCTTGCCCGAGAAGCTCTCCAGCCGAGCCCCGCCGCCTTCGAGCGGGGTCAGGGTGGTCCGGATACTGATAGCCTTCGAGGCCGGGTTGGCCGGATCGCCGGCCAGAGTCAGCGCGACAGTGTGGTTGGCGCCGGTCCTGCCGCGAACGACGAAGCTGTGCTTCACGTCGTTGGAGAGCATCAGCTCCGCGGTGCCCGTGACGGTTCGGCCTGTCTCGTGAAAACCAAACTGCAGCGTCCAAGAACCGTCCATGCCTCCACGGATGTCCAAGGCCACGGAGTCGTCCAGCGGCGTGATCGCGTCCCCGACCCTGATGCGGCCGGTGACCGGACCGGCGAGTTGCCGCGCCGCGGCGTCCAGGGTCAGCCGGAACGAGAGCGATGCGTTCACCTGGTTGGCAGCATTGGCGCCCCGCATCTCCAGGGTTACCGCCAAGGCGCCGCCACCGCCCCTGGCGGCGCCCCTGACCACCATGGGCACCGGCACCATGGTCTTGCCGGTGGGGACCTGCAGCGTGGACGTGCCGGTCAGGGTGCCCCTGGTGCCATGCACCAGGTCCAGCTTCAGCAGGGCGTCGCCACGTGTCGTCGCAAGTGTCGCCCCATAGAGCCCAGTAAGATCCCACAGAGCACGCTCCGCGGCCACGGTTACCGGCGCCACATTGATCGTCATCTTCTTCGGCGTGGGATCCAGGTCCAGACCGCCGTTCGCGGTCCCGCCATCGTCCTGAACCTGGAACATGAAGCTAGCGTACGGCGCTCCGCTCGCCGTCGCGGTCGGCGTGAACGTCAGTCTGTTGTCCGCAATGTCCCCCAGCGCCACGAACTGCCCTGCCGTCACCCTCACCCCGTTGTCCGCCAGTATCCCGGCCAGCGGCAGCGTGGTCACCTTCACTGCCAGAAGCGCGTTCGCCGGGTTGTCGTACGGGTCCGTGAACCCGAAGTCAGACGCCGCATACGTGTAGGTCCCGCCTTGCCGCACCGTCACCGTGCAGCCTGCGGCCCCCGTCGGCGGGTCATTGACCGGATTGACCGTCACGTTGACCACCGTCGAGTCCGCACCACCATGCCCGTCCGCAACCTGCACCACAAAGCAGTCCCGGCCAGCGTAGTTCCCCAGCGGCGTGTAGCCGATAGACGCGCGGTCGCCATACCCCCTGGCAGTGGCACTGCCCTTGGCCGCTCGGTGCAGAATGCTCCACGTCAGCGTGTCGTTATCCGCGTCGGTCGCCTGCAGGTCCAGATGGAACGCCGTTGGGGAGGAATCCTCGTCCATGACCACGGTCTGCAAAGCGGGTCCGGCGATGGTCGGCAACGCATTGTGCGCTCGGTTGACCGTGACCTGCACCGCAACGGTCGCGCTGTCGCCTCGCCCGTCGCTGACCTGCACGACGAAGCTGTCATGGCCGCTCCAGTCGGCCCTCGGCGTGTAGCCGATGGCTGTGCTGGCGCCGGTCCCAGCCGCGGTGGCGGTCCCGTGGCTGGCCTGGGTGGCGATGCTCCAGGTCAGCACGCGGTTGTCCGCGACGGTCGCGTTGAGCGTCAGACTGAAGGGCCTCGGCGAGGCGTTCTCGTCCATGACTACGGCGGCCGGTGGGTCGGGCCAGAGCAGACCCCGGCCGAGGGGCGTCACGTTCCAGCCCTCGAGGCCCAACACCGGCAGGTCTCCCGCCAACCGCGCCGGGTCGAACTCGGCCGATACGGTACGCGTTTCGCCGGGAAGGAACGAAACGTAGTTGTCCGACCAGAACACCGGCAGGACGCGCAGACCGCTCCGCTGCGCGGTGAGCTTCAGCCGCGCGGCGATGACGACGTTGGCGGTGGGGTTGGTTAGAACGACCGAAACCCGGCCGACGTCCCCTGCCGCCGAGGGCACCACCGTGACCTCGGTCTGCACGCCGAACTCGACCGCCGGGAGCTGGCTGAGACTCGTGAAATCGGGGTCCGACCCGGAGCGCCAGTAGAAGTTCTCGGACACGAGTTGCCCTCCGCTGTCGCGCGCCACCAGTTTCACGAAGTACACGTCGACGAGTGTGGAGGGTAAGACCAACTGGAAGCAGGGCGTCACCAAGTTCGCCGGGGCGGCCACGTCGGCGCGGCCCATGCTGGCCGCCCCTTCCTCGCTGCCGTCCAGATGGAACACCCGCGCCGTCACCACGAGCCCGGGCAGATCCTGCAGGGTGGTGTTGATCACACTCACCATGCCGTCGACCAGGCTCATCTGCACGTGGACGGGCTCGCAGGCCGATTTGACGCCAAAGTATGCCCCCGTGGGTTCCAGGTAGTAGTCATAGAGCTGCCAGACCGTGCTGGGCCAGCACGGATTAGTCGCCCACAGTAGCACCCCACTGGCACCCTCGTCCGGGGCCCACATACGCTGGTTCCAGGATTCGAAGATGGCCCGGTGAGACTCCAAGTTCAGCAACTGTGCCTTGCGGCAGAAGTCGTCGAGACCTGTGGCCGTACCGTACCGCATGTTCACGGCGTCGGTGTAGTCGCTGGGGCGGCCGTTACCGGCTGCGTAGTCATGCCAGGCCCACATCTCGCTGATCGGCCAGAGGTCCGCGGCCGGCATCATCTGACGCATGGTATCGGCCGAGGGAACGCACGGCAGGCCGATCTCCGTGGTGAAGCCGTGGGCCCAGCCCCAGCCCCACAGGTAGGACTCGGGAGGCTGGTACATCCAAGGCCCGCCGCCGTGGACGCCGTCGCTGCTGGAGGACCTCTGGTAGCGCCGGGTCCCGTCCAAGTCACGGACAAGCTGGCGCAACCCTTCGTCAAGAAGTGGCGGTGGCAGCCCCTCATTGCGGGCGCACCAGAGGGCGATCGACGGATGATTGCGGTTGCGCCGGATCTTGTCTGCCGCGTTGTCCAGGAACAGTTGCGGGTCGGTCGGCTCGCGTCCGTCATAAGGATTGGCCAGCCAGAACTCATCCCACACCATGATGCCGTTCTCATCACAGAGGTCGTAGAACTCCGGGCAGTCGGTCATCCCAATCCAGTTGCGGATCATGTTCAGGTTGGCATCCCGGTGGAGCCGGATCAGATTGCGGTAGCGTTCCAGGCTGTTCCGGTTCAGCGCTTCGGCAAAGCCCCAGTTGCCGCCGCGGCAGAAGACTCGGTAGCCGTTGACGCTGACGACCAGTTCAGGGGCAAAATCATAGCTGAACTCGCGCACGCCGAAGCGCGTTGTCGTGGTGTCTGACACCACCCCATCCTCCGCGATGAACTGCAGGTCGAGGGTGTAGAGCTCGGGGGTGCCGTACCCATTGGGCCACCACAGACGCGGATTCGCCAGCCGCAACTGGGGACAGCACTCCGGAGAGAGGGTTACCCGTCTTCGCTCGGCAGGCCCCAAGGCCACCACCTGCTGGAACTCGACCTCACCTATCCGGCCGCACAGGGATCCGCTTTGGGGTTCGGCTGTGGCGTTCTCGACGTCGACCGACACGGCGACGTCCGCCAAGGTGGTGTCCGGAAGGGGCAGGTCCGTGGTCACAAACGGATCGCGCAGGACGACCGGACCGGTGGTCTGCACGGTGACCTCACGCCAGATTCCCATGCACCGATCCGGGATGGTGGGAATCCAGTCCCAGCCAATGGTACAGATGAAGGTCGGACCGTCCCGCGTGATGGCGCCGCCGTTCGACGTGCCTTGGCTGAGGGTACGGTAGTGGACCGTGCCGGGGGAATCGTTTGGATGGATAAGCACGGCCAGCGCATTGCCCCCGGGGGCTGCCGCCTGACCGGTGATGTCGAAGACTCCCCTCTTGAACGCGCCCGCCAGGCTGCCGACCAGCTGTCCGTTGACCCAGACGTCGGCTCGGTAGTTGATCCCGTGGAGGGTAAGCCAGACCCGTCGCCCCTGATCCTCAGGGCCCAGCTCAAACTCCGTGCGGTACCAGTAGCGCCGGTTCTCGCCAGCGAGATCCGGAATGGCCGCGATGTTATCCCCAAACAACGGGTCGGGATAGACCCCCTGCGACACCAGGGTCGCCAGCACAGTCCCGGGTACCGTGGCCACGTACCAGCCCGAAGCATCGAAGCCTGGGCGCGAAATCGCGGTCGCGGTTCCCGGCCACCCCGAGTCTGCCACCATCCGCCAGCCCGCGTCGAGTCGGCGTAACGAACTCGCTTGAGCAACACCCGCCAACACCAGTCCGCAACATAGGGCCAGGAACGGTTGCTTCACTCTTGGCTCCATTTGGCTCACCCTCCCTCACGGAAAACGGCACACTACTCCAAAGCACCCCACGTTGTTGGGGTGCAGTATGATACCGCCTGTCTTGGCGCAGCCAGGCAGGCTTTGGACTGTCGGTGGCTTGACGCCGCTTTCTCACCCTTTGGGGTCGTAAGCGGTTCTATGTTAGCGCCTCTGGGGCAACGCCCTGGGAAAAGGACGGTTATGGGTTTGAGCCCTGTAGGGACGAGCTATCTGCTCTACCTTCGCGCCGAGGTCGCATGGGCCGCCCCTTGGGGGCTCAATCCGCGCTGTGGACGGGTACCCTGGGCGCTGCCCTGGGCTGGTATACAACGCCCCTTTGGGGCTGAATACCTCGGCCCATCCTTATTGCACAGGTCGAGAAAACCGGTAGGGTGGCTCTGAATGGTAGTCTTGGTATCGGATCCGTTCCTCGTCAAACCAAACCGTACCGCAGACTCACCACTCTTCACTCACAACAGGATCCGCTTGAGTGCAGCGCCCTACTCCTTGGGGTCCCAGGTCAAGCTACTCGGCATGGCCCAGCGGGAACGCGATCCAGAGGATTTGGCCGTAGTAGGTGTCGTTTGCCCGGCCACAGCCAAGGATTCCTGCGGCCAGCCAGTTCATCTTGACGACGTTGAACTGTTTGGCTTCGCGGATCTGGGTCACCGCGCTCTGTTTGTCGTACGCCGGGGCGATGGCCTTCGAGTGCCCGCCGAGGACGCCGCCGAGCCCAAGGCCGCAGAAGGACACGTCTCCTACCTGCTTCCCCGAGTCGGCCAGGTAGGTCTCGGATCCGGCCATCCACAGCGGCCAGACAAACGGGTAACCGGGTATGCAGATGTTCTCTCGGGTGTAGAGAGTCACGGAGTCAGAGGCGACGCTTATTCGGTCAGCATACCGGGCTTTCGCGTTCCAGAACCCGCAGGAGAGGATCGCCGCGAACCCGCCCTTGGCAGCCATCTGGCTCTCGAGCCGCGGGGCGCCCGCCAGGGCGAACCGGAGGCACGGCAATGGCCTTCCCGGCTTTGCCTTGAGCTTGGCCTCGATGCGCTCGAAACGCTCTTTCTCTGCCGCCGACACAGTGCCCATCTGCCGACCATACGCCTGCATCGCCCTCTCGGTGGGCAACGGCCCCCCGCCCGATTTCATGCCGATGCAGCCCGTCAGGGACACCACTCCAGCCAGGGCCACTACCCGTGCCGCCGTTCCGAGCCGCAAACTCTCTCTGGTCACCATGATCGCGCTCTCCTCTTTCGTTGCTGAGCCGTTTCGCTGGCCCCGTCGACTCTCCGTCAGGCTGGAGCCGTCTCCGTTGTCGTGCCGCGCCGGGTCCGTGCTCTCCGTTGCGGCTCCAGTCACCCAAATATAGGCACCGCGAACAGGTTTCTTACGCGGCCCGCGGGGAAGGGTGCGTGACAGGAATCTCGGATGAATGAAATCTGAGCACAACGATCCAATGGAGTGTTGGTAATCAAGGAATTGCAGCACCTCATGGACGGCGTGGAAAAGGCGAAATGCCATGATGCAGAACCTAACAGTCTACAGCCTGAATACCTAACAGTCTTCTTTCCCGAGGGCGCAATTCAGCTCCGTAGGGGTTCGCTTGTCTGAGAACCGCAGAGGGTCGAGGGCCTGCCCGCCGTGGTGGGTCGATAGACGAGGGGGGACGCAGTGTCCGAGTCCCCCCCGTCGATTCGATCC
>CAIZKT010000777.1:0-2216 GCA_903933565.1 uncultured Victivallales bacterium
CCGTTGGCAATCGTGCAGGACTTGGCCTGAGCCAGCAACGTGACGTACGCGTTCTCGGAGCGCAGCGCTGGTTCAAAGCCAGCCATCCGTGTGGCGACAAGCGGACCGACTGAGAACGTGCACTCGATCAGAGCCGATCTCTTGTACGGCCTGCTGCAAACGTGCCGAGGGCCTCCTCCGGAAGTCGCGAACTCACCGCCGAGATCCGGTCCTGAGTGATGCCCTGCTGCGGGCGCGGCTGCAATGTGTGGTCGAGATCAGTCAGCGTCACGACCCCAGAGCCGGATCCTGGAGCTCGTAGGGTAGAACCCGAGAAACAGCAGGGCCCTGGAACCCGAGGCATCGCGGCCGGTCGCATTGGGTAGTGAGACCGACCGGGTGCGGCACGGCCCGGTCGACGCGGGACCAAACGAACAGATCCAGCGGATCTTGACAACTTAACACCCCGGCAGGCTCCATCCCCTCCTTCCTCTCTCTCCTCTCTCCCGGACCTGTCGGGGTGTTTCTTTTCGCGTAGGTACACATCACGTGGCGCTCCGGATGTGTTCGCCATGACAGCCAGGCGGAGGTCGGGATCTGGCTGTCGACGCCGAGGTCATCCCAGACGACTCCGAGGCGGCACGGACCGTGCCGCGGAGCGACAAGTTGGGGCAGAACCCCCGTCGGCGGATGCGGAAAGCGCCTCTGGCCTACACCCTGTGGGTTGCATCGCTCGACTACAAGACGAGCCCCTCGTAACCGATCAGGGCATCTGCCGCCTGGACGCTCGTTCCCAACGCCGGAACGATCCCCGCCAGCGCCGTCGTCGCCGCGTTCCGCCAATCGGCATAGGTTGATGCAGGCGTCGGTCCGTTATCCCCGAAGTGGACGAGGGTCACCCGGCTCGGACGTGGGTTGGACAGGAAGCCATTAGTGAGTATGCGCACGATTTCATCAAGGCTCAAGTGTCCACCGCCCGCAGCGGGTCCTGCAACTCCCGTCGCCCGGTCACATTCGATGATGGCCACATCGAACTGCGTCCTGAACATCGGGTTCGCAGGATTGCTGACAGCCCAGAGGTCGCCGGTATAGAGTATGCTCCTCTCCTGGCCCTTCTGGGTCTCCTCGAAAACGAAACCGACCGCGCCGGGGGAAAACTGCGAATGCTGCACTTGGAACGGCGTGACCTTGACCGAGCCAACCGAGAAGGTTGGGTTCTGTCCCGCAACTAGCAGAGTCATCTCGGTCATCGGGCCACGAGTCGGGCTCGCGGGGTTGTCGATCAGGTAGCCCAGCCCCCGCACGTTCTTGATGGTATTCCAGCAGGCACTCGTGGCGTAGGCAGGAATCGGGAATCTGCCCGTGGGCCGGTAGAGGTTGAGTTCATCGATCCCCCCAATGTGATCTGTATGGGAGTGGGTGAGAACGATCGCGTCAACGGGGGGCACCTTGAACTGCCTGAGCTGGTGCGAGAAGTCCGGACCGCAGTCGACCAGAATGCGCTTCTCGTCAGCGGTCTCCACCAAGAGCGATGTTCTGAACTGCCTGAACTGCACCTGCTGACCGTTGCTGAGGCTGCCCGTCATTGGCCAGTGCAGACCCGAAGGCAAGAACGGGTTCGGCCCCCACGCGTTTGCCGTTCCGAGGATGGTCACTTTCATGCGCCGATTCCCTCCGGTTGGCCGACGGCAACGGGCCCAGCGACGCCGCCCAGTGCAAGCTGACTCTCGGACGCTACCAGACGCCCGAGAGCCTGGGCCTCCTCGAGGCTGGAGCACGCGGCGATGCTCTGCCCGAGTTCCACCAACTTCTGAAGTGCGGGCAGCCCCTGGCTGCGCAGCGTGCAGGCAATCCGCGCGTTGGCCATCCACCGCATCCGCTCGGCCAAGGAGGATCGAGTGCGCTGCGAAGTCCTGGGAAAGCTGATCTTGGCAGTCCTTCTCAGTTCCCTGTCCGCAACCGCAAGGGCGCGCCTCGACGGCCTGGCGGTTAGCGCGACGTTGGGGCCGGCGACGAAGGTGATCGTCTTCGTCTCGATGAAAGCGAATTCCGCGGTCAGCGTCATTGCCCCCTGCACGTTGGGCACGGTCAACCGGTCGTCACCGAACTGTCGCAGCAGCAGCGCTGGAGTGCTCAACTGGCTGGAGTGCGCATCCCGCACGGGAAGAGCAATGCCAGGGGGCAGCCTTGTTTTGGTTTTGTTTTTGTTTTTTTTTTTTGGAAGGACGCACCACAGC
>CAIZKT010000778.1:0-6281 GCA_903933565.1 uncultured Victivallales bacterium
GGCCCCCCACCGCATCTCCACCCATCTTCTGGAGAGGCGCCTGGCCTCTGGCGCGGCGGTGGCCCCCCGCCGCTTCTCCACCAATCCTCGGTGGAGCCCACCGCATCTCCAGCGGAAATTGGAGAGGCGCCTGGCCTCAGGCGCGGCGGTGGCCACCGCATCTCCACCAAACCGCGGCGGTGGCCCCCCACCGCATCTCCACCAATCTTCTGGAGAGGCGCCTGGCCTCGCGGCTCAGTTCCATGCCCCACTCGCCATTCTCAGCGCCAGGCGTACCGCCATGGCGCCAAGGAGAAAGGCCAGCATGGAGCAGACCAGGGTCACGCCGACGTAGAAGGCGGCGTGCAGATACTCGTCGATACGGAGCATCTGGTTGGTTTCGTAGATCATCGAAGAGAGCGTGGTAAAGCCGCCGCAGAAGCCGGTAGCCAGAAACAGGCGTGCCTCGGGCGACAGGGTGTCCCCACGGGCGGTCAGCTGCGCGATGGCCCCGATGAGCAGACAGCCCAGGCCGTTGGCGGCAAAGGTGCCCAACGGCCAGTCCACGCCAAGACGCTGGGCCGTGAGACCCAGCCAATAGCGCGCCAGCGAGCCCATGCAACCACCGACCCCGACCAGCAACGCGGCTGTGCCTGGATGTGCCATACGTCTCAGAGCCTCACCCTGCCAGTTTCCGCGCCGCCGCCACCAGCGCACTCCAGGACCCCTTGACGGCGTCCATGCCGCGGCGAGAAACCACGCCTCTCTTCCGGGCGGCTGGCCATGGTGTGGGCTCCTCTGTGTCACCCCTCGAAGGTGCCGTACTCCCGACAGGTCTCGAACAGCGCGTCAATGTTGGCCAGCGGGACCTCGGGTTCGAGGACGTGCGTGGGGGAAACCATCAGGCCGCCCTGACGGCCGTACTTATCGATCACCTCCCGCACCCGGCGGCGCACGTCGTCGGCGCTGCCGAAGGGCATGGTGGTCTGGGTGCCGATGACGCCGTCGAAGGTGAGCTGTTGCCCATAGCGCCGGTGCAGCTCGTCGAGATCCATGCACTCGGGTTGGACCGGGTTGAGGATGTCCAGGCCGGCGGCAATCATGTCCGGGATGATGTCGACGATATTGCCATCGCTGTGGTACCAGATGCGCGCGGCGGGATGGATGCGCTTGGTCTCCCCCCAGACTTTGGCCCAGCGCGAGAAGATCAGCCGCTGCCAGACGTCCTTCGAGAAGATCAGCGCCGTCTGACTAGCGACATCGTCGCCGGTGGTAATCAGGTCCGCCCCGGCCTGCGCCGCGGCGCGAGCCTTGATGAGGTTCTGCTGGAATAGCCGCTCCAGCAAACACTCGGCCCAGGCGGGCTGCTCGATGAGATCGATGAGGAACTGCTCATAACCCCTTATCTGCCAGGCGCTCTCGTACATGTGCCCAACCCACGCCTGGGCATAGCGCCCGGCCTGATGCGCCGTGCGCACCTGCTCCGCCATACCCGAGAAGTCCCAGCGGCTGTAATCCTCCAGGGGAAACTCCTCCATTTCCCGCAATGAGGTGGCGTTGCGCAGGGGCGAGATGTAGCCCCAGAAGTGATAAAAACCGCTTGGCACCATGGCCACCCCGCCGCTGAAGGTGGTGCCCGGCGGCAGTTCCTGGCCGTGCCAGTAGCGCTCATAGTCCAGCGCCGGCAGGTCGGCCGGTCGACGCGGCCCGACCCCTGAGGCGCGAGCCATGCCGTAGTGCCCGCTGATGTCCTGCGTGCCGATGTGCTCCACCACCCGTTTCTGCAGATCCGCCACAAACGACCCGTGGTAAAGGATGCGCCCGGGACGCTGGTGAGATGTGGTGGCCTGGAAGTTCTCGATATCGTTGCGCATCACCGCTCCTCGTCGGCCTGCCGGTCGCCCGGATGTCGGGACGCCACTACGGCTGCCGTTGCCGTAAGATACCCACACCACCCGCGGAAACCATGCGCCCGCCTGGCCAACCGCATTCAAGAGGGCGGACGGAGCTGTCTGACCTGTCTGACCCGTCCGACCCGTCCGACAGACCTGTGGCTGCCCACCAGCCCGCACCGATGCGTCTCGCCAGCGCAGGCAACCGCGCCGACCCGGCGCTACACTATGCCCGATGCAGTCGGCGGAGTCCCGCCAGCCCAAGGAGCAACGCTATGAAACGAGCGCTCAAGAACCGGTGCCGTGGCCTTCTGGCAGCCGTCGCGGCCTGCCTCAGCCTGGCTGCGCTGGCTACCGACGAGGTCGCACGCGGTATCCCGCTCAAACCGGATCCGCCTTTCGCCATCGACGGCGACCTGGCCGAGTGGAGCACCGTGCCCGGAGTCACCACCATGGACCGCGCCGAGCAGGTGGTCTGGGGCAGCGGCTCCTGGACCTCGCCCGCCGACTTGAGCGCCACCGTCCAACTGGCCTGGCGCCAGGAGTTCCTCTTCATCGCCGTGGCCGTGACCGACGACCAACTGCGCCAGACGCAACGCGGGGATAGCCTGTGGAAAGGGGACCACCTCGAGCTGTATATCGATGCCCAACCCGACCTGGACCCCGACCGGACCAAGTTCGGCGAAGGGCAGTTCCATCTCGCCCTCAGCCCCGGCAACTTTCTGAAAACGGGGGACCCGCTGACCGACTGTGGGCCGGAGCTGTACTGCTACCGGCCAGAGAAAGGCGCCATCGAGGGGGCGCTCGTGGGCGCCACCCGTACCGCCAGGGGTTGGACTTTGGAGGCAGCCATACCCTGGGCCTTTCTGGGCGTCAAGAACCCGCTGAGCGGGATGCCGCTGCGCCTTGAGATCGGCGTGTCCGACACCGATTCGCCCGAGCCCAAGCAGGAAGCCCTCATGACCACCTCAACCGCCAAGTGGGAACACACCCGCACCCGCCTGCCGCTCGCCGCCCTCGCCGGCAGTGACGGGGTGGCGCCGCCGCGCACCAGCAAGGTCGCCATCGCCGACCGCGTCACCCTGGCGCGGGGCGAGAAGCAGGCTTTCACCTTCGCCCTGCTCGCCCTTCCCGCTGACCGAGACGCCATGCTGGTGTTCTCGGCCCGCCTGGACCACCCCAAGGTCGCCGGTCACACGCCGGCCCTGCGGCTCCTGGTCAACGGCACGCCCCTCGCGGCAGAGCGCCTGGCCAACAAGCCGCAGAAGTGCCCCTCGCGCAGCGGTCAGATCTACACCCTGGCCGGCGGCGAACGGCTGTCCATCTACTACAGCCCGGACTTCAAGAGCCCGGACCTCGACCCGGGGTACGGCCTTCTGAACGGGGTCAAGGCCTGCGACTTTGCCCTGCGGGTGACCGACTTGGTGAAGCTCGGGGCCAACGCGCTGATCCTCGAAAACGCCGCTGTCCCTCGGGTCGCCCAGAAGCTGCAGGTCGAGGCGCTGCGTCTGGAGTTCCAGACCCCGCCGCCGCCCCCGAAGCCTAAGGCCGGTCCGCCGGTCGGCGCCCTGCCCATCATCGAACCGCGCCCGCTCCCTGACCTGACCTTCACCACCCAAGAGCAACCCGAGGCGGTCCTGGCCATCACGGTCGGCGGCGAGACCTTCGCGGTGCAGAGCCAGTTCTCCACCCCGGCCCCAGGCTGGGTCCACGGCAGTTCGACCTGGTTCAGGCACGAGCGCCGCCTCGAGCCCACAGGCGAGGTGCTGATCGTGCGGGATACCTTCACCAACCTGACCGCCGAGAATCTGCCGCTGATGCACCGGCACCAGGTGCGCTTGGGCGAGCGCCAGAAGGGGCTCTGGCTGGCCGGACTCAAGCGTCCGACCGGCGAGGGCGTCTCCGGCGAACCGCAGAACCCCACCGCCTTTGCCGCCACCGCCGAGCATGGCCTCGGGCTGTTGCCCCTGGACGACGTCTTCCGCGTCCATATCACCAACTACGCCGCCGACGGCGCTCTCGGCCTCGCCGATAACAGCCTCGTCCTCAAGCCCGGCGCCACCTACACCGCCGAGTGGGCCATCGTCCCGGTGGCCCGGCCGGACTACTGGAGCTTCCTCAACGCGGCGCGCCGACTGACCGGGGCCAACTTCTGTATTGACGGCGGCTTTGCCTTCCTGCGCAGCGACCCCCTGACCGAGAAGTGGAGCGACCCACAAATCACCGACTTTGTCCGACTCAAAGACGCGCGCTACGTCTGCGCCTCGATCACCTATCCGAAGTACAAGGGTGAGACGCCCCACGGGACGGCTTTTCAGAAGCTCAAGCGCGACAACTACAAGGCCGGCTGCGAACGCCTCCATCGCCTTGTGCCGGAGGCCAAGTTCCTGGTCTACTTCCACTGCTTCCTAGATGTCACCGAGGACGCGCCGGAACGCTTTGCGGAAGCCCGTACCCTGCGCCCGGATGGCAAACAGGCCGACTACGGCAAGCCGACCCAGCGCCTGTTCTTCCCGACCCTGACCAACTCCTACGGCCAGGAGATCGGCAAGAGCGTCGACCTGATCTTCGCCGAGATCGGGGCCGCCGGCGTGTACTGGGATGAACACGAGCAGAGCGCCTACGCCTACCACTACGGCGAGCCCTGGGACGGCGTCTCCGGCGACATCGACCCGACCACGATGAAGCTGCGCGGCCTCAAGTCTTCCGTCACCCTGCTCAGCGAGGGCTGGCGGGTGGCTCTGGCCAAACGGATCCAGGCCCGCGGACCGCTGCTCGCCAACGGGGCTCCCGTAACCCGGGCCATGGCCAGCCTCAACTTCCCCTGCTTCGTCGAGACCGGCAGCATCACCAACTGCACCCGGGCCCAGATGTACTCGCCCATCGCCCTCGGCGACCATCTGACTGAGCGCAGCGAACTGGACGCCTACCGAGTCATGCTGGGCGCCCTCGACTACGGCTGCGTCTACCACTGGTACAACGACATGACCGTCATCCCTACCCACCCCCACCTGACCCGCTACATGTTCCCCATCACGCCCGTCGAACTGCGCCAGGGCTGCCTCATCGGCAAAGAACGCATCGTGACCAAGACCAGCGGCCTCTTCGGTTGGGGAGACGCGGCGGAGCACGAGGTGCATGTCTTCGATGACACGGGCCGTGAGGTCGAGGGCTTCCAGGCGCCCCTACTACGCCGTGACGGCAAGACCTACACCGAATTGCGTCTGGCCGAGGACTGGTCCGCCGCCATCGTGCGAAAGTAATTATGACCTACCGCTTCAAGCATGTGCTCGAGTACGCCCTGCTGCGCGGCGCCTGCGGCGTGTTCGGGCGCCTCCCCTACCGCCTGGCCTTGACGATCGGCTGGGGCGTCGCTGCCTGGCTGTGGCTCTGGCTGCCGCGCCAGCGGCGCGAGGCCCGCCGCCGCATCCGCGAGGTCCTTGGCGCCACCCTGTCCACCGAGGCGCAGGTCCGCCGGGTGGCCTGGCTGGCCTGGCGCAACCTGGTCTTCGGCGGGGTGGATACCATGCGCCTGCCGTACCTCACCGAAACCTGGGTTCGTCGAGCCATCGACTGCGAGGGAGCGGAGGTCCTGAAAGCCCGCTTGGCGGCCTCTGGCAGGGTCGTCTTGGCCGTCCCCCACATGGGCAGCTGGGAACTGGCCGGCCTGGCCCTGCACTTCTTCGGCCTGCGCCTGTCCTTCATCATGCGACGCCAGAAGAACCCGCTGACCGATGCCTACCTCAACAACCTGCGCACCTCAAAGGGCTTCGACTGCATCGAGCGCGACTCCAAGTCGCTGCTCCGGGTCGCCCTGCGCCACATCCGGGAGGGTAAGGTCCTGACCATCCTGCCGGACGTGCGCGGCCGTGACGAGGCCATGCAAGTCAACTTTCTGGGCGGCACGGCGGCGGTGACCCGCGGCATGGCCCTGTTCGCCAAGATGAGCAACGCCCCGATCCTGCCCGGCTGCGTCCGGCGCGAAGGCTGGACCCGACATCGCTGGCAGACCTTCGATCCCGTCTATCCGGATCCGACCCTCGACCGCGATGCCGACCTGCAACGCATGACTCAGCAGGTGTTTGATGTCTTCGACCGAGCGGTGCGCGAGCACCCCGACCAGTACTTCTGGTTCAACAAGCGCTGGATTCTCGACCCGCTCACTCCCACTAAACCAGCCGACCCGCCGCCGACGAATTGAGCCCTTGTAGGAGACGTGCCGTAACCTCCTATGACACCAGGCGCTTCCCATTCCGCCCTGCGTCCGCCGCGGCGCACGAGGGGCGTTGGAGGGCGCCGCTGCGTCGGCGCCCCTTTGGGCCTCGGTGCCCGATTTCAGCGCCGTAGGTGCGGCCATCCCTCAGCCCAGCCCAGCGGGCTGGGTAAACAGGTTCCATGTGCCTGAGCCCC
>CAIZKT010000779.1:0-8098 GCA_903933565.1 uncultured Victivallales bacterium
CTGTGCGCCTGGGGCGGCTCGCCCTCCAGGGGGAGCGCCCCCGTCGGTTGCGGCGGATCCGGGTTCAGGGTTCAGCTGGGCCGCCGGCTGGGGCCGGACGTAGCGGAATGAGACTTGCCGCCGCGGTTCCCATTCCGATCCGGCCGGTACGTGCCGGATCGCCTGGAGGGCGGCCCTGCGTGGCCGCCGCGGCGCCGACGCAGCGGCGCCCTCCAACGCCCGGAGTCCGCCGCGGCGGACTCCAGGCGGTATGGGACGCGCGTGGTGTCCTAGGGGGTTGCTGCAAGTCTCCTACAAGGGTTCAGCCTTTCTTCGCAGCTGGGAATCCTGCCAAGACCGTGTGTCCAGGCGTCCAAATGATCTGCGGGCGCAATTCCCCTTTGGGTTCCGTCCTTCCGACCACTAGGCCATGCACCGGCGCGGACTTGACGAAACCACAGAGTGGGTGACCTTGTATGCACTCTTGTGGAAAGGATCCCTCTGATGGCCGAAATGAGCTCACGCCAACGCTTGCTGGCCGCCTCGCGCCGCCAGGAGGTCGACCGCATTCCCTGCTCGCCACGCATCGGCTACTGGCTCATGGAGTACTACGGCGATGCGGCGCTGGATACCTGCCTGCGCGCCAGCCGTGAATTCGGTTTTGATCTGCACGTCAACACGGCGGTATTCTGGTCGCCCTTCGAGCTGGGCGTGCGTGACTCCTACGATCTGCCCGGGGTCGAGTGCTCGGTGGCCTGGTCCCAGGATGGCGACTTCAAGGTGGCCACCCGGACCTTCCGCACCCCGGCCGGGACGCTGACGGACCAACTCTGCATACCGCCGGCGGGAGACCGGAGTTTCGGCATGTCGCCCAACCCCTTCCGGCGCGAGCACCTGGTCAAGACACGCGCCGACCTGGCGGCGTTGCGCTATCTGCTTCCGGACCCGCGACGGGTCAGCCTGGCGCCCTATTTCGGCCAGGTCGAGGCGTGCGGCGAGAACGCTTTGGTCCAGTTGAACATCCACTCGGCGCTGAACCATCGGGCCGGCGAGATGATGTCCACGACGGACCTGATGATGCTGCTCCACGACGACCGTGAGTTCTTTGCCGAGCTGCTGGCCATCGGGCATGAGCAGCAAATGGCAGAGATCCGGGTCGCCCTGGATGCCGGCGTGCGCCATTTCTTCCTGAACTGGTACTACAACAGCATGTCGACGGGCTGGTCGCCGGGGTTCTGGACGGACTTCTTCGCGCCGCAATTGCGCGCCGCCTGCGCCCTGATCCACGCGGCCGGCGGCTTGGTGAACTACTACGACGATGGCAAGTGCATGGCCATCATCGAGTTGCTGGCCGCAGCGGGCATTGACGTGCTGCAAACGCTGACTCCGCCACCGGTGGGCGACGTCGACCTGGCCGAGGTCAAACGTCGCATCGGCGACCGCGTCTGCCTGCAAGGTTACACCGATCTGATCTACGTGCTAAAGCTGGGAACCCCGGCGCTGATTGAGCGCACCGTCAAGGAGGCGATTGAGATCGCCGGGCCGACGGGGTTCATCCTGGGCACCTCCGACAGCATCCGTGACGGCACCCCGCTGGAGAATGTACAGGCGTACTTTGCCGCCGCCCGACGGTACGGGCGGGGGCTTTGAGGCGCGTGGGCCTGTAGGTCAGGGAGAACGGCGATGTACAGGATGTGGATGCGAACGCGGGGATGGGGTGGAGCGCTTGGTGGCCTGGCCCTGGGCGCGGGACTGCTGTTGGCGCCGCCGCCGAGCGCGGCCGCCGCCCCCGAGTTTGTCGTGGCTACGGCGGGCAAGCCCGCGGCCGTCATCGTACTGCCCGCCAGTCCCAAGCCCGAAGAGAAGAACGCGGCCGGGGAGTTGGCCACCTACCTGGGCCGGCTGACCGGGGCAGAGTTCCGCCTTGTCGCCGAAGACAGTGCCCCAGCGGGCCCCCAGATTCACGTGGGCTGCACCCAGGCCGCGCTTGCGGTCACCGGGGCGTTGGAGAACTCTGGCCTCGACGCCGACGCGATCGTGATCAAGTGCTTGCCGCCGGACCGGCTCCTGCTTCTCGGCCGCAATCCCTGGGGCACGGAGTTCGCCGTGTCGCGCTTCCTCTCGGTTTACGGCGGCGTGCGTTGGTACCTGCCGACGGCGGTGGGTGAGCACGTGCCGCTCAAACCGACCTTTGCGCTGTCGGCGCTGGACCGGACCGAGGCGCCGGCCTGGCTCTCCCGGCAATGGAGCGCGGCGGATCGGGCTGACCGGGGCGAGTGGAATCGGCGCAACCTGCTGCGGGCTCGCTTCTCGTTCCATCACTATCTGAACGTGTGGCTGAAGCCGGCCCTGTTCGAAGCGCATCCGGACTGGTTCCCACTGCGGCCCGGCGGCGGGCGCTACCGTCCGCGCGAGGTCGATCACTCCTGGCAACCCTGCCTGAGCAACCCTGGGGTGGCGGAGTACGTGGCGGACCAAATCATGGCGCAGTTCGAGCGCAACCCGGCCACCCTCAGTGCCTCCATCGGGGTGAACGACAGCGACTGGCGAGGCTATTGCCAGTGCGATGGCTGCAAAGCCCTGGATGTGCCCGGCAAGCTGTCGCTGCACGGCGGCCCCGACTACGCCAACCGCTTCTTCACCTTCGCCAACCGGGTGGCGGAGCGCGTGGCCGCCAAGTATCCGGACCATTACCTCGGCTGCCTGGCCTACAATGCCTGCGAGAACCCGCCCTCGTTCAAGGTCCATCCCATGATTGTGCCTTACCTAACCAACGACCGGGCCCAGTGGCGCGAGGCGAAATTCGCCCAGGCGGACCGCGATTGGATTGCGGCCTGGCGGGCCATGTGTCCGTCGGTGGCTGTCTACAACTACGAGTACGGTTCCGGCTACGTGATCCCGCGCCTGTACACCAGCCTTCAGGGCGAGTATCTGCGCTACTGCCGCGACCAGCAGGTCAAGGGCTGGTACGGTGAGATCTACTGCAACTGGGCTCTGGACGGCCCCAAAGCCTGGCTGGTCAGTCAACTGCTGTGGGACGCTGAGCAGAAGGTGCCCGATCTGCTCGCCGACTTCTACGGCAATTTCTTCGGGCCGGCCCGCGAACCCATGCAACGCTACTTTGAGCTCTGCGAGAAGCGCTGGTTGGAGCAGGAGGGCGAGGCGGTCTGGTTCCGCTACTTCTTCGATGCCAAGCAGCTTGTGCTCTTCCCGCCGGAGGTGTGCCGTCAAGCGCGGGCGCTGCTGGATGAGGCCGCCACGCTTGCCGCCGCCGAGCCGTACCGGACGCGGGTCGAGCTGACCTCCAAGGCATTTCACCTGACCGAACTCTACTCGACGGTGTACGAAGCGGGTCAGACCCCCGCCGCCCTCAACACCCCCGCGCAAGCCGAGGCGACCGCGGCGCGCCTGCTTGACGGACTGCGCGCCGAACAGGAGCGCCGCGCCTTCCTCGCCGAGGTGGTCAACAAGGAAGCGCTGCTCAAGCCCGTGATCCCCTTCGAGTCGCGCGCCAGTTTCGCCGGCATGGGCGCCTCGCCGGGACTGCTCTGGCGGCTCTTTGCCTGGTGTCGCGCCGCGAACCGGGCCGACCTGGCCACGCGGCTGATCGCCGAGCTCGAGCGCCCCGAGGCGGAGTCCGAGATGGCGAGGGTGGCCCGGGCCCTCTGGGAGTTCCAGGATGCTGCGCAGGTGAACCTGTTGATCAACGGCGCCTTTGAGCGGACCGACGTCAAGCAGGGCGATACCTCCGGCACGGACTGGGAATCCGCGGGGGCGCCGTCCGGTTGGTCGATCTGGCGGCGGAACCCGGGAGAGGGCAAGCTGCAATGGGTCTCGGCGGGACAGGAGACGTATGTGGTGCTCAGCGCGGTCACCGGGGCCTGCTTCCTGCAGACGGCGGCCGTCACGCCGGGCACGGTCTACGTGGTGTTGGCCGACTGCCGCGGCAAGGTCCGCCCCGAGTCCAAGGCGGCGCTGGTGCTATCATGGCAGGATGCCAAGGGTGCCTGGCTCGACGAGTCCAAGCGCTCGACGGACCTGATCGGCGAGCTCCAGGACGGTTGGATCCCGACGGCGGTCGCCGGGCGCGCGCCGGAAACGGCGGCCAAGGCCGTGATCATGCTCTTCGCCGACACCCAGACAGCGGCTGACACCCTGGCCTTCGATAATGTCCGTCTATTCGTAGCGCCGCGCCGGGAGCCGGGTCCCTGAAGAGCCCAACGGGAGGTCTCGCAGAAATGAGTACGACCGGAAACCGGCCAGAACCGACGGGCTTGGGCAGCGGCCTGTGGGCGGGCGTCGCCAGGGCCGACATCACCGACTACAAGGCGGGGCCCGTCCGTGACCCGCTCTACGCCAAAGCCCTGGTGCTGAGAGAGGCGGCGACCACGGTGGTGATCATCACGGTAGACGCCGTGGCGGTGGCTGAGATTGGCCACATCCGGAATGACTACATGGGGACGGTGCGCGCCGCGCTGCGGAGCGACCCAGGCATCGAGCCAGAAGCGGTCCTGATCAATGCCAGCCACTGCCACGGCGTCGTCGGCGCGGACGTCGCCCAGCGGACGGTCAAGGCGGTGCGGGAGGCCTGCCAGAGCCTGGTTCCCGTCCTGGTTGGGGCTGGGGTCGGCCACGAAGACCGGATTATGGAGAACCGCAGGCTGAGACTGCGAAACGGCAGAGAGGCGGATGTCCGCCATGCGTACTCTTTGCCCGCCGATGCGGAAGTGGCTGAAGTCGGGCCCGTTGACCCGCAGATCGGCGTGCTGCGGCTGAACCGACTGGACGGGCGCACCCTGGCCGTGGTCTACAACTTCGCCTGCCATCCGATCCAGGGAGTCCCCTGCGGCGGGAACACGGCGGATATCACCGGCTTCGCTTCCAGGGTGATTGAGGACGGCCTGGACGAGGGCGCCACGGCCCTGTTCCTGCAGGGCTGCGCCGGGGACATCAACCCGGTGCGCTACAAGGACGTGGACCACCCCCGCGATGCGGAGCCGCTGGGGAATCTGCTGGGGCTCAGCACGCTGCAGGCAGTGCGGCAGATTCAGTGCCGGGATAGCGGCGGGCTGAAGCTCCTCCGCGAGGTGGTGGAGCTGCCGCGCGCCGACCTGGCGCCCGGCATCGCGGACCGGCAGGCCGAGCAGGCGCGGCTGCTCCAGGCGCTGCGGGGAACCAGCCTCAACCTGAAGACCTTCCTCGCCTTGACCGCGAAGTACTGCCTTTCGCCTGAGTTCCCCTCGTACTCCTCGCACCGCTATCTGCATGACCGGGCGCTGGGCCGCCGTGATCTGGAGCGCCTGGATGCCCTGAACCGCAAGAACCTCGAGCAGTATGCGGCGAACATCTACACCATGGAGGAGCTGACCAGGGTCCAGGCGAATCTGGATCTGCTGAAGCTGCACCACGCTCAGAACCTGGCTGCCGGAAGCGGGACGCTCGCCGTCGAGGTGCTGGGCCTGCGGGTCGGGGACTTCGTTCTGATCACCTTCCCGGGAGAGTTGTCGGTCGAGATCGGGATGAAGCTCAAGAATGCCTCTCCCCATGAGCTTACCTTTGTGGCCGGCTACACGAACGGCTACATCTACTACGCCCCCACCGCCGAACAACTCCAGAACCGCGGCCACGCCCAAGAGGACAGCGACTGCCTTCTGGCGCCCGAGTGGCAGAGCTTGTTCGAAGCTGAGGCCGACGCCCTGCTGGCGGCCTTGTAGGAGCTCGCTGGGGTGGAATGGACGCCGCGAGGGTGGCCAGGTACAGTAGGATGCTATCGGATCGGTGAACCGTACTATGGCCATGGTGTTACGCGGCACCGCGGATGCTGGCATTGCGTTCGTCGATCTGCGGCACTTATTGTTGGCACTCAGATTCCAGGAACGGACCCGCGGCAGCCATCCCCTTTTCCGCATGGCTGGGGTTGAAGAGAAGATCAACCTACAGAGCGATGGCGCCAGGGCCAAGCCCTACCAGGTCAGGCAGGTCCGGCAGGTCATCCTGAGGCACGGACTCGGAGACGCCCTCTGATGGACAGGTACGAAGTGATCATCTACTGGAGCGACGAGGACAGCGCCTATGTCGCCGAGGTGCCGGAGCTTCCCGGTTGCGTGGCCCATGGCGATACCCGCCAAGCCGCCCTGGAAAGCATCGGCGAGGCCATGGGCCTGTGGCTCGACACCGCCAGGGAGTTCGGCGACCCGGTACCCACGCCCAAGGGCCGTCGGCTTGTCTTTTCCTGATGGGCAGCATTTGGGTTGCCATCGGCGGCGAAGTGACGCCTGCCCGTTGGCGCAGAGAGGGGGCTAACCCGCGCCCTCCGCGGCCCTCTCCGGCGGAAGTCGGCTCGGCGCGAGTCACTGGCCGATGAGCGCCAGGATATTCTCCCGGTCGATCTTCTGTCGCAGCTCGCCGGGGACCTGCAGCGCCTCGTAGAAGCGCTCGTAGAACTCGATGTAGGGCAGGTACTCGTACTGTTTGGGCACAAAGTGCGTCGTATCGCTGGCGAAGCACAACTTGCCGACGGCGACGGTATCGAGTCGGCCGTTGGGCGCGAATATCTCCCGCCACATGGCGAGCGAGCGCCGATAGGCGGTGCCTCCCGAGAAATCGGCGTAGATATTCGGGTGGCTGGAGATCATCTTCCAGGCCTCTTCCCACCACGGATTGCCGAAGTGGGCCATCAGAATCTTCAGGTCGGGAAAGGCGCGCGCAATCCGGTCCACTGCCGCCGGACGCATGTGCGTGATGTCGACGTAGTCCGCCCGACCCAAAGCGCTGCCCGGCGTGAACAACGCGTCCGCCAGGTAGCCGGTATGAAACACCGCCAGGGCGCGGCGGTTGCGGATGACCTCGTACAGCGGCAAGTAGCGGTTGTCGCCGTACGAATGCATGGGCGCGATGAACTTGATCCCGGCGGCGCCGCGAGCCAGCAGCCGGTCGATGTCCGTCGGCGTGAGCGTGTCAGGGTCCACCATCGGGATCGGCACGACGAAGTCCGGGAACCACGCCTGCATCTGGAAGACGCCTTCGGACGGATCCAGAAGCAGGACGCGCTCGACGCCGCGCTCGCGGTGCTGCCGGACCAGCTCCTGAGCATCCCATTCCCCCGGTCTCCAGGCCGCCGAGACCGGCGGGCGAAACCGGCCTTGGGCATCCCGTGAGGCGTTCATGGCGTGCGAGTGAGCATCAATGCGCATGGGGCCGGTTCCTTCTTCTACGGTGCGGGCGTGGCGTCAACCAGGATGAGGCGTGAGGCACAGGACGGATCAGGCTCAGCGCTTCTTCGAGCTCGCGTAGCCACTGCCAATGGCGGAGAACGGCAGCTTCAGGCCGAGTTCGGGGACCTCTTTCGCGATCCAGGCCGTGAAGGTATTGCTGTTGGGTCCGGGGAAGGCGGTGTAGGTATCGGGCCACGGGTAGCTCTTCGCGGCCTTATCGACCGCCGCGATCAACCCGTCCACACCTTCGCCACGGAACCCTCTGAGCAGGCGCGGCCTTTCGCCATACCAGTAGCGGTCGGGCAGATCTTTCTCAATGCGCAGAGCGGGCAAGCCCCGGTGCTGCCGCCAGCCGATGACCTCGTAGACGGTATAGGAGGCAGCGTTGGTCGGTTTGACGGCAATCCAGGTGTGAATGGCGAACCAGCCTCGCCACCCCCAGGCCGAAGCCCCGTAGACCTGCAGAACGGCCTCCCGGGTCACCACCGGGTCCGGGGCCATCCCGGCAGGCTCGCGACTTGCCGTGCGCCAGTCCTTGGAGGAACAGCCCGCCAAAAACCACGTGACGCACAGCACCGGAACGGCCATTCGGGGGTCCATTCTGCTTCTCCTGTCGGCGGCATTCCGGCGCTAAGGAAGTTGATACCTGTCAACGTACCGCGAGATGCGCGTTGTCGCCTCGGCTTCCCCACTTCGAGCTCGAGTTTCACAGGAGACGGCCTCAATGAGGGGCGCGAAACCGGCGAAACCGCTGCGGCGGGCTGAACCCTTGTATGAGACTTGCCGCAACCTCGTACGACACCAGGCGCCCCTTTGGGCCTTGGTGCCCGATTTCAGCGCCGTAGGTGCGGCCATCCCTCAGCCCAGCCCAGCGGGCTGGGTAAACAGGTTCCATCTGCCCGAGC
>CAIZKT010000780.1:0-21099 GCA_903933565.1 uncultured Victivallales bacterium
GCCCCTGCTCCGACGAGTATTTACCTGCCTCACTGGGTACAGTTCGGCGCCCATTCTCGCGCTTGGCACGGCTGGTGCAGCATGGGATTAGACCTGACCCACAAGAAACCCGGAAGCGCCTTTTTTTTTTCGAGACCGTGCTGCTCCAGCAGCCGCAGGATCCGAGCCGCATCGACCTGGGTTCCCTGGGTGGCGAGCCGGTGAGATATCTCCTGCGGATCCATCCCCGGATGCCGGATCATCTCCGCGAAGATCAGCACCGCTTCGGCAGCCGACGGAACTGTCGGCTGGAGCGTGCCCGTAGCCTGGCGACGGGCGGCGGCCTGCTTCTGCCTGACCTCGGGGGCCGAGGAGAAGTACACGTGTCGCCCCCCGATCCGTTCGCGCGCCAGCAGCGGATGCGCGCTGAACCGCGAGATGAACGAATGGGCATTCACCCCCAACTTTGCACCCAACTCCGCGGCGGTGAGCCCGGCTGGCGAAGACCCCACCAGCGCCACCAGCGTCTCGGTCAGACTGCCGTGACGCGAGAAGAAGGCCCCGCGCCAACGCCACAGACCGTCCGCGTCGAACTGCACGACCTGCGGCACGGTATAGAACCGGCCGTTGCAGTTGTAGCTGTTCAGCGCCCGCCAGCTCTTCAGCCGCCGGTGGGCCGTGCGCACCGAGCAGTTCAACAGCACGATCAGCTCGGCCATCGTCATGATCTTGACGGCAACGAACCTCGCCAGCGCCTTCCTCACCGCAGTTGCCACAGCACTCATCCCGACCTCCAGAATCCCGTTGGCATAGTATATGATATTGTCACGTACAATTACATATACTATGCCACTAGTAGGCGCAAATATCAACCTCTTCAAGGCCAAAACGGGGAGAGAACGGGGGGCAGTTCCGGGTTCTATACTACGACAGAACCCGAATCGCGTTGCCTAACTGCCTTGTAACAAACGGGCAACAGAGATCCAACCTAACTCTGCGGCTATAGCTGGGGAGCGACCGCGGCCAAGGGCAGATAGGCACTCAGTCCGGGCGCGCTGCCGCCCAACCTGGGGTCAAGCTCCGCCAGCGCGGTCGGTGGGAGCAAAAGTACGTGCTGCTGGAACAAACTCGGCGGCTGAGTCTATTGCAGGGCAAGTTCTTACGGGCGCCTCTTCTTCTGCCATAGAAAAGAACATCCGTCAGAGGCCAACGTTCGGGAGCAGGCGCTTCAGCCTGCCCGTGCCCTCAGGGTCGGCATCAAGGGCTTGTCGGGCATAGCGAGCGGCCTCTTGCGGTCGCTCGTACCAGTCGCAGAGCACGGCGGTACGGAGACAATCTTCAGCCACTTCTCGACGGAGAGCGCTGTTCTTGGATCCCCCCGCGGCCTGACCTTGGTCGACTCGAACGCGGATATAGAAATCAAGGAGAGCGATGACCTGTTCAATGGCCAGGTCGCGCCAGGGCACCATGCGGAGCGCGTTGTCTCCGCGAACACGCACAGCCAACTCGTTGTCGTTGCAGTAGGGGATGGTCCCCCGTACCGGCAGGCCTGAGCGCAAGAGGATGTCCGATTCCTTACCCTCCTTAAAGGGCACATACTTCATTAGCCTAATCAAGTAGTCCTTGGTGTCCTCGATCAACGCAATGCGCTCACGCTCGCCGGCCAGCGCGTCGGGGGGCAGTTCGCGCAAGTACCGCGCCAGAGGCTGCCTGGCCGCCAGAAAGTCAAGCCCATCAGGACGCGGCCTACGGGCCGTGCTGAGGCCGTTCTCACCAATGTCGTGCTTGGGAGCATTCGCCAAACGGCCTTCTGGGGGTGGATCCGCGGGGCCTGATCCTGGCTCTTCTGACTTGGTTGGCTCGGCGGCTGCGCTGAGCGGCGGGTCCGGCAAGGCTGCGGGCCGTTTACCATCGCTACTTAGGATGGATGGCGTCGCCGTCTCCGTGAGAACGGCGGCTGGGATCGGAGTGGGTGCGGTCGGCCCAGGCACCGCGCTGGAAGCTGCCACCGATGCGATCCAACGTGGGTATCCTTGTGAACGAACGTACAGAACTATCCCCAGCGCCAACGCCACAAGGATACACCCGGAAATAAGGACGTTCATCCAGCGGTCTCGTTGAGGTCGGAGAGGCCGGGGCGGGCGCAGCGGCTGCGCTTGCAGCGATTGCGACACCGGGCTCCGCAGATTCCGCGAACGTTTCCCGAAGGGTTTCAGCGCTGACACCGTCCGAGCCTGGCAGGCCGACGTCAACAGCTGGATGATCTCGCCAAAGTCTGCGGGTCTGCTGCACGGGTCGGCGCCTAGCATGCGCATGCACATATCCGAAAGCTCGGGTGCAACTTCGGCGTTCACGCCTCGTGGCGGCTGCGGCTGGCGCCCCCCTTCCCAGAACCGTTTGGCGGCCTCACCATCAGCAACAGACCCGCACGGCCCGGTGCCGCTGAGCAAGTGGTACAGCACGGCGCCCAATCCGAAGACATCAGCGGCCGTCGTCGGCGCGGCACCGCTCAGCACTTCTGGACTGAGATACGCCGCTACGTCACTCTCGTAGGCCGCGGCCCGGCCCAATGGCGCAGTCAACAGCACGTCAAGCCCAAAATCGGTCAGCTTTGCGTGGCCGTCCGCATCCAGTAAAATGCTACACGGCGCGATCGCGCCATGCACGACGCCCTGGGCGGCGGCAGCCTGAAGTCCACCGACGATGTTGCGGCTCCACTCCACCCCCTGACGAATGGAGTCCCCTGAGGCCGAGTAGCCCTGCAGCCGGTGCGCCAGCGCCCCGCCGGACATGAACTGAGTCACTAGGTAAGACAGCCCCTGCTCCGCCCCGCAGGAGTAAATAGGAACAACTCCGCCATGGTTCACCGCGGCAGCTTTACGGGCCAGCGCCTGATAGCCCTCCCCAAATGCCTCGACGCCGTGATCAAGAATCTTGACGAGAACCTCACGGTCCAGTGTCGTATCGAGAGCACGATAGGCGCTCACGCCAAGCCGCGAACCGAGTGGTTCCTCGAGCAGCAACGTGCCAAACGGTTTCGGGGCGATGACATTGCCCCCGCAACGGGGGCAGTTGATCCGCGTAAAGGGCTCCAAGTCCGTGACGTCCAGCCTCTGCCGACAACCAGGACAGGCAATCTTCATCGTTGCGCTCTGGCTGTCCATGCGACACCTCATCACACACAAGACCACCGCCAACACCGGCCAAGCGCACCGGGGGCAGCGCTACGGCACTAGAAGCTCACCGCCGGTACATCTCGTCCCCTGGCTCAGGGCTAAGCGCTACCGCAGAAACAGCGATTAAGTGGCAACACGACGGCTCCGAGGTGGCGCGGCCGACGCGGAAAGGCGTGCCACCCCGTAGCGATCGACGTGGCGCCGCAGCCCCGGAAAAATGCTGCAACTCTCTTGAAACGCAAGGCCCGCAGCCTATCTTAGGCAGCTGTGCGTTGGAGTGCTTCCCGACCCCATCGTCTAGAGGCCTAGGACACCGGGTTTTCATCCCGGCAACAGGGGTTCGAATCCCCTTGGGGTCGCAGGTATCGTGCCCATATCGCTGGGTTCCTAGAAGCAGCGGACAACGCCGCTCTAGAGACCGGTTGGGGGCGGGTAGGCAGAATCAAAGGACGGCATCTGCGGGCACTTGTGGCGGCCGCGTGTCTTAACTGAGATCTGCATGCATTGTGGCGCAATGTGTTGGCGTGTGCGTCTAAACTATCTGTGCATAGCGCCCACCGCCCACACCGCTACGAAGGCTCGTAGGGCAAACGCTTCCGCTGATCCGAGCCTTCGTCCAGGCGATTCCAGGTGCATGTTTCTTGATACCGGTGCGCCAAACCAATACTGCGTTCCGACTCAAGCCTAGAGCACCAACCCGACGGGCCCCCTCGGCAGAGGCCTCTTGACCCACGCCGGACGTGTTCCTATCAGAACGGACACCCCAGCAAGACCGTCAAAGTGCAGCGTCACAACGCCGCCTTGGCCGTCTCGATTAGCTTCGTGAACGCGGCAGCGTCAGTAGCAGCCAGGTCCGCCAGGCACTTACGGTCGATAGCGACCCCGGCCTTTTTTAGACCGTCGATGAGACGGCTATAGGTGAAGCCGACAGCTCTGCAGGCCGCGTTCACGCGAATGGTCCACAGTCGCCGGTACTGCCGCTTCTTTTCTTTGCGGCCGGTATAGGCCATGGCCCCGGCACGATCCAGAGCCCCGTAAGCCTGCCTCAGCAACTTCCGACCATGCCTAAAACCGCGCGCCTGCTTCAGGACCTTCTTCCGGCGCCGACGTGAGGCAACCAAACACGTCACTCTCATGACCTATTTCTCCGTTAGGGCTAGACAGCACTTGATCTCGCCGGTCACCGCACCGGGATCACAGACCGTACGGCAACGATGCACGCAGGCGACTCATCTCGGTCGACTTCACTTGGGCATCGTGGCCAAGACGCCGCTTGCGCTTCGAACTCTTCTTGGTCAAAATGTGCCGGGCATTTGCACGGTTGTGCATAAACTTGCCGGTGCCCGTCTGCTTGAACCGCTTGGCTGCGGCCTTCCTGGTTTTCATCTTCGGCATATAGACCATCCTGTCTGTGCTGACTCGTACCGTTCGCTGGCGTCCCGACGCGACGCCGTGTGACTGATGGGCAGCAATACCACAATCTTGGTTACCGCGGCTAACGGCACCAGTAACTACAGCAGTTGCCGGTGAGCCACTTCCCAAGCGTCAGCAACAGCTCACTTCTTCGACTTCGCCGAGAGCATCATCGATAACAAACGACCACTGTTACGAGGCGGAGCATCAACGGCGGCAACGTCTTGCGTATCAGCAATAAGCCGCAACATGAGCTGCATGCCCAACTCGGAGTGAGCCGCCTCACGTCCACGGAAAAACATCGAGACCTTTACTTTATCTCCCTTTCCCAAGAAGGCAACCACATGGTTACGTTTCGTTTCGTAGTCATGCTGGTTGATGTTGGGGTGAAACTTAACCTCTTTGATGCGGATAACATGCTGGTTCTTGCGTGCATCACGTTGGCGCTTGCTCGCTTGGTAGACGTGCTTGCCGTAGTCCATGATGCGGCATACCGGGGGATCTGCGGTTCCCGCCACCTCGACCAAGTCCATGCTAAGAGCTTCGGCCTTCCGCAACGCTTCATCGAAGTGCATCAGGCCGAGTTGCTGGTTGTCCGAGGATATGACCCGAACGGTCCTGCCTCGAAAGAACCTGTCGTTGGCTTTGAGTTGCCGTGCGATGGTGGAATCCTCCTATTCTGTTCATAATTCACCGGGGTGCCGCATGGAACGTCACCCCACACCGGTCATACACCCCAGCCTGACGGACTCCATCCCGAGTCGGCCGCCGGGGGAACGACACCAAAATCTACAGCCATGGCGGCGACGTGTCACCTGCGAGTTGCGATTTCGTCCCGTATCCTAATGACAAAGGCATCCACACTGCACGCGCCTTCCTCGCCGGCGACGCGACTCCGGACCGCCACGGTGTGCTCGCTCATCTCACGTTCGCCGACGACGAGCATGTAGGGTAAGCGTTGCTGCCGGGCGCGCCGAATCTTGGCCCCGATGGTGTCCGCCTCGGCATCAACCCGGACACGGACCCCCGCCTGGCGCAGCACAGCGGCCACCTCGTGGGCATACGCGGCGTAAGGTTCACTGATAGGCAATACCCGAACCTGGTCTGGCGCCAGCCACGTGGGGAACGATCCGGCGTAGTGCTCCACCAAAACGCCAAAGAAGCGCTCCAGGCTGCCGAGTAGAGCGCGATGGACCATGTACGGGCGGTGACGCTGCCCATCGGCGCCGACGTAGGTCATATCAAAACGTTCGGGCAGGTTGAAGTCGAACTGGATCGTGGTAGTCTGCCATTCGCGGCCGATGGCGTCCTTGATCTTCAAGTCTATCTTGGGCCCATAGAAGGCGCCACCGCCCTCGTCCACCTGACACGTCAAACCGCACTGCGCCACCGCCTTCTCGAGGGATTTCAGGGCCTGCTCCCAGCGCGCCGGTTCTCCGACGGCTTTGGCCGGACGAGTCGCGAGATAGGCCTTCACGTCGGTGAACCCGAATGCCTCCCACATCGACAGGCTAAAGCGCAGCACCTCGACGATCTCCGCTTCGATCTGCTCGGGAGTGCAGATGATGTGGGCGTCGTCTTGGGTAAAACCTCGGACCCGCAGCAGGCCGTGCAACACTCCTGCTTTTTCATACCGGTACACCGTGCCCAGTTCGGCCCAGCGCAACGGCAGTTCACGGTAGGAGCGTGGCCGGGTCTGGTAAATCTGAATATGGAAGGGGCAGTTCATGGGCTTGACGTAGTAATCGCACTCATCGATCTGCATGGGCGAGTACATGGAGTCGCGGTAGAAATCGAGGTGCCCGCTGGTCTGCCACAATCCCCCCTTGCCGATGTGGGGCGTATAGAGCAGCTCGTACCCGTTCTCGTAGTGTGCCTGTTTCCAGAAGCTCTCGATGACATGCCGAACACGGGCACCTTGCGGACGCCAGCAGACGAGTCCCGGACCGACCTCGTCATGGGTGCTGAACAGCTCCAGTTCAGCGCCGATCTTGCGGTGGTCCCGCCGCCGCGCTTCCTCGATCCCCCGCAGATAAGAGTCGAGTTCCTCACGGTTGGCAAACGCCGTACCGTAGATGCGCTGCAACATGCGGTTCTTTTCGTCCCCGCGGAAGTAGGATCCCGCCAGGCTCATGAGCTTCACGGCGCCGATCTGCCCGGTGTGCTCGACATGCGGGCCGCGGCACAGGTCGGTGAAGTCACCGCAGCGGTAGGCAGAAATGGTCTCGCCTTCAGGAATGTCCGCCAGCCGTTCCAGCTTGTAACTCTGACTGCGGTCGGAGAAGAACTGCTGCGCTTCCGCCCGCGACCATTCCAGACGTTCGAAGGCCAGGTGGCGGCCGCTGAGCTTCTTCATTTCCTTTTCGATGGTCTTGAGATCCTCAGGGGCCAGGCGATGCGCCATATCGAAGTCGTAGTAGAAGCCGTCAGCCGTGGCCGGGCCGATGTCGAACTTGGCATCTGGGTAGAGGCTCTGCACGATCGCGGCCATCACATGGGCGGCACTGTGCCGGAGGACATTGAGATCAGGTTCCGACATCGAATCCATCCTTCACCAGCAAACACTGCGGGAAAACGGCGACGCCGCTGGTGGGCCAAAGCCCGAGCCTGCTGTGCCGCACGCACGGCGGCGGCTCATTCGAGCACGCCCTTCGTGGAAGGAACCCCGGTTGAGCACGGATCGTGAGCCACAGCCTGATCCAGTGCCCTCCCGAATGCTTTGAATATGGCTTCGAAGGCGTGGTGGACCTCGGCCCCAGCCAACAGATCGAGGTGCAGCGTCAGCGCTCCGGCGTTGGCCAATGCTTGAAAGAACTCATGAAACAAGCGCGCGTCGAATCCGCCACAGACCGCGTTGGGCGGGGTGACCCGGTAGGCAAGATGAGAACGCCCGCTCAGGTCCACGACAGCCCGCGCCAGCGCCTCATCCATCGGCACGTAGGCCGCGCCGAAGCGCCGAATGGACTGCTTATCTCCCAAGGCCTCCTTCAGAGCCCGTCCCAGCACCAGGCCAAGGTCTTCGATCGTGTGGTGGGCGTCGACATCCAGATCTCCCTGCGCCACAACGGAAAGGCCAAAATGGCCGTGCCGCGCCAAGGCTTCCAGCATATGGTCCAAGAATGGCAGACCCGTGTTGACGCTGACCTCGCCGCCTTCAAGAACCAACTCCAGGCGGATCCGCGTCTCCTGCGTTTCCCGTGTCACTGACGCCTTACGAGCCATCGAGCCACACCTCAGCATGTCGGTTGCGCTGACCGCGCCCCTGACCCAACCAGAGTCGGGGAACGCAGCATCGGCGTACTATACGTCGGCGTGTCGCACAAGTCACGCTCCTGCACGCGAATGCCTCCGCCGGTCGCGCTCGGCAAGGCTGAACTCGCAGCCGCAGTAGTCCTGCCGGTACAGCCCCTGACGCCGACTCAGTTCAAGGCTGCGGCGGAAACCATCCTCCTGTTTGAAGTCGATCTCAAGGAAGCCGTCCGTAGCGCCTCGGCCGACGGCAAGAACAACCGATGTGCTCTTGTGCGGACTGATGGTCAGGCTCGTCGTCATGCCATCAAATCCCTGCGTCTGCGCATACCGTGCGGCGCGACCTAGGCTGAACTCAAAACAGCGTCGGCAGCGGGCGCCTTGTTCCGGTTCGCACTCCAAGCCGGCAACCCACTGCCGCCAGGCGGGGTGGTCGTAGACGTCCTCGACCAGTTCGCAGGCACAGGCACTTGCCAGTCGCCGGACCTCGCCGAGACGCTTCACGTACTCGTCCGGCGGAAAGATGTTGCCATTGGAGAAGAAGAGCGTGACCGCGCCCTGCCGCTGCAGCCTCTCCAGCGCCGCCGTGCCGCAGGGCGCACAGCAGATATGCAGCAGCAGACGTCGGCCTACAGCAGTGCTCATGGCCCTTGGTCCCCGAACCGATCGACACCCGGACAGCCGCCCAGACCTTGCTCTGGCGCCAGTCCGGTATCACAGTTCCGTACTGATGAACAGATCAAGACCACAATCGGCGACAACCGCATGCTCCGCTCCATGAAGAAACCAACGACCAGGCGCCGACAACTGACCACGCGAGCCTTCCTGCTCACACTCGGGAGCTTGACGCTGCTGGCCCTGGCCCTCCGGCTCGCGGTCTGCATCCAGCTCTGCCCGCAGCCGTTTGTCGTGGAACCGTCCGTCGTCACCGACATGGCGACCTATCGGCGCCTCGCCATGGAGATCGCCCGTGGCGAGGTCCCCACGCATTTCTATTACCAACCCTTCTACTATGCCGTCTTCCTGCCCCTGGTCTACACGGCATTGGGAACCGGCCCCTGGGGCGCTGCGCTGGTCCAGTTGGCGCTAAGCAGTGCCGCGGTATGGCTTACCGGGCTGGCTGCGGCGCGGGTATTTGGGCGCCGGGCGGGACTCATCGCCGCGGCCTTGCTGGCGCTCTCCAGATTCCAGGCCTTCTACGTCCCCTTCCTGCTGCTCGAAGTGCTGCTGACGTTCTGGATGAGTTTGATTGCCTATCTTGCCATCCGGTTCTGGGAATCCCGGTCCGCGGCCCACCTGATAGGCCTGGGGCTAGTCACGGGGGCCGCGGTTCTGACTCGTGGCAATGTGATCCTAGTCGTGCCTGGAGTCCTCGCTCTGGTCGTCTGGCGGCTCCGACCGACGCCGGGGCGGGCCATCGCAGCGGGGGTGCTCTACGTGATTCTGGCGTACGCCCCGCAGTGGCCCTTCGCGGTACGGAATCTTCACCACTTCGACCGCTGGACGGGACCCGCCAGCGCCCAGGACGCCGTCCTGGCACTGGGGAACTCGCCCGAAGCTCCCCCCAGCGGCCTCGAGTACCCCACTTCATACCAGGACTGGATGGACCTGGCCAACCAGCCCGGGCCAGGCCGCGTGCCCGTGTCCCGCCAGGTGCTGGCGTGGATCCGACGCTCACCGCTCCAATTCGTCGAACTCAAAGCCCGCATGTTTCTGCTATACTGGCATTCCATGGAGATTCCGAATAACATCAGCATCGACCGGGAAGGCCGTTACAGCTCTGTGCTTGGATGGCCGCTACTGCTGCGCTTCGGCTTGGTTGGCGCGCTGGGGGTCTTCGGGCTCTTGACTGTATTCCGCTGGCATTCGCCACGCAGGCTCTTCCTCTACTATGGCGTGGGCGCGCACTGCGCTGGCACGATCCTCTTCTACGTTCTGGCGCGCTTCCGGCTCTCGGCGGTACCTCTGATCTGCGTGTTTGGCGGAGCGGGAATCGCGCAGGCCTGGCGGATCCTCGGTCCGCACTGCCGTCCGCACCGGGACTTGCGCCGCCGTCGGCTGGTGCTACTCCTCGTGGTCGCGCTGTCCGCGTTTGTCGTTCTGGATGGCTTCACGTGGTATCAGCGCAACCTCGAAGCACCAATGGCCCGCCTGCTGCGACCGTCCGGCACCCTGGTGGCGACCCACCGGCGCACGCTGCTTCACGATCACGGCCCCTACGCCCTGGGTGGCATGGTCGCCGTGCCGGTCCCACCCGATGGACTCGTGCTGCGCAAGCGCTTTGCCCTCTCGGACCTCACGCTCCCCCGTACCTGCCCGTCTCTGCGCGTCCCGGTACTCTTGCGGCCAGGGACTCGGTTTGAGGCACACGTCGAGGCGGGCGGGAAGTCCTACGGCACGACCGCGATGACGGTGGAAGAGGAGGGGGGGAGGCAGCAACTCGTGTTCCGGCTGGACGGCTTGCCACGGCCTGAAGCGGCGGGGGACGTGGCCCTGACCTTGCGCTTGCTCAGCGGCGAAATGGCCATCCTGGCGGATTCGCTACGCTGGTATGGCCGTAGCGCGTACACCGTGGGCTCCGCCCCGCTGGACCTGCAGGCAGAAGCGGCCCTGGAGGTGGACTGGCCGAAAACCTCGCCAGGCCCGGCGCCGTCTCCTGATACGTAGGCAGAGAACATCCCGAGACCCGTGTATCCGTCCGATTCAGGGCGGCAAGAACCCGAAAGAACCAGGAAACCTGACGCCCAGACCTCAGGGTGCGACCGGTACCGGCGGTAAGGCTCCCGGCGACGGCGGCACAGGGCGCAGCCTCCGCGGCACGACGCGCTCTGCCGGGACGGCACGTGGGGCGGACGGACGCAAGGACCGGATCCGCACGGGTCCAGCGCTACTCATTTCGGCCAGCACGCTGGCAACCAACGCTTTGACAGAGGCATCCGTACTGCGATCATGGAACGCCTGCAGCAGTTGTCGGCTCTGGGTCGAGGGTCTTAAGGCCAGCGCCCTGACTGCCGCCAGAGCCACCTCGGCTTCAGGGTCTTCCAGCGACCGTGCCACCAAGTCAAGCGCCGCAGGCGTCCCCAGCAACGCCAGGTGTACAATGGCCTCACACCGCACGGGCGTGTCGTCGTCGAGGCAGGCATCGGAGAGCGCCCCCAGGCGCGCCTCCGGGGGCAGCATCGAGGTCAGCCGCACCGCCAACAGACGGACGTCGGCGAACGGGCTGACCTGAAGCCGGGTGAGGTCAGCACCGGTCGGCCAGCTCACCGAAGCCGTGGAGGCGTGCCCGGACGAAAGCCATTGGGTCAGCCCCTGCGCTGCGGTCCGCCGCACCTCGATGGACTCGTCCTCGAGGCAATGGACGAGGAACTCAGGACCCTCTTTCGCCCCGCCCGACAAGCGCGACAGCCCCCGGATGGCCTCGGCCCGGAGCAGAGCGGAGCGGTCGCTGGAGAGCCGAGTCAAGAGAGCCCTCGCGGCCTCGCCGTAGAACCCCACGTAGACCAGCAGACCACGGCGCTCGTCCGCCGGGATGGCGTCGTCGGTGACGTTGCGCTCGATCAGCTCCAGCCCCCTAGGATGCTGCAACTGCACCAGCTCCCTGACCGCACGGCTACGCACGCCCGGATCAGCATCGACCGCCAGACGCTCGAGACCGGCAAACCCGGACTCCCCCAAGCGCCCCAGCGCCCCGGCCACCTCGCGCCGGACCGTGCTGTCGGCGTCCCCCGCGAGGGGGGCCAGTAGTATCCCTCGCGCCGCCTCGTCGCCGCGCAATTGCGCGCAGTTCTGGACGGCGAGAAGGCGGACCTCGCGATCGGGATCATGCAGCGCAGACTCCAGCGTCTCTCGCCGCAGCAACCCTGGCGTGAACCGCGCCGCCGTGAGAACATTGCGCCGAACCGTCACGTCCTCATCGCTAAGGGCGCGGTTTAGGACCGCGGCGGTCTCGGCAGCCGGGACCCGAGACACTCCGGCCTCGAACGGCTCGCGCACAGATAGAATCACAGGGTCACCCAGGCCGAAGCGGCCACCCAAAATCTCGGGTAACATGGAGGAGGCCACGCGCCGCACATGGACGTTCTCGTCGCCGACCAGGCGCAGAACTTCGGCCTGCGCTGCCTGCGGCACCACCTCCCATTCCGATACGGCCACCACCGCTGAGCGCCGAACTTCAGCGTCGGGGTCCCGCAGACATGAGACCACGGCGTCGCTGGCCGCCGTCACGCGATATTTTCCCAGAATCAGCACTGCGCGCCGCCGCCGACCCACGTCCTCTCCTCGGACGTCGGCGAGACATTTTCCGATGGTAGCCGCCTCGCTTTCGTGTCCGGGCACCGAGGCCTGCTCCGCCGGTTCGCCAACCTCCCGACCGGCGGGAACCGCAAGAGGCATATCGGCGCCCTCCTGCGCCGTCGCCACGGAGATGACACAACATAGCCACACGCAGTCCAGCGCCAGTGCGCTCAGTGCCGGACTGAGACCGAGTTGGGCAAGCGGCCATCTCACTCGAAGAACTTCCGGGTGCGCTCGATGAACCGATGCAGCAGCGGGAACACGCCGTCGTCGCAGACCTCGGCAAACTCGCGCAGCTTCTGTTTTTGCGCAGAGTTCAGGTTGGTCGGCACTTCGACCGCGATGGAGACATGCTGGTCGCCGCGCCCGTGACCGCGAGCCGACGGCACTCCCTTATCGCGCAAGCGGAACACCTTGCCACTCTGAGTGCCAGATGGAATGGTCAGATCAGCCGGGCCGCTGATGGTGGGAACCCTCACCTTGCCCCCCAGCGCGGCAATATGGAAAGGCACAGGAACCTCGCAATACAGGTCGTCCGCTTCCCGTTTGAAAATCTCGTGTTCGCGCACATGGATAACGACAATAAGGTCGCCCGGCGGACCGCCACGGGTGCCGGCCTCGCCTTCACCCGCCACCCGCACACGCATGCCCGTGTCGACACCGGGTGGAATCGAAACCACGATACGCTTGCGGCGCTGCACGCGACCGGCGCCCTTGCATTCGTGACACGGGCTGTCGATCGACTCGCCTTGTCCACGGCAGTGCGGGCAGGGCTGGCTGATGCTGAAGAACCCCTGAGCCATAGTGACCTGGCCCGTGCCTCGGCAGTGCGGACACGCCCGCCGTGAGGTGCCCGGTTCGCAACCGGAGCCTTGACAGCGCTCGCAACTTTCCGCCCGGGGGATTGTGATGTCCCGCTCTACTCCGAACACCGCCTCCTCAAACTCAAGCTGCAGGTCATAGCGCAGACTTGCCCCCTGCTCCGGCCCCTGCCGAGACCGCCCACCGCCACCGAAGAACGAGTCGAAGGCGCTGTTCCCGAAAACCTGAGAGAAGATATCGAACGGGTCGCCGGCCGGCCCTGTGGAACGGGTCCGCGTGAACGCCTCGTGCCCGTACTGGTCATACTGGCGACGTTTTCTCTCGTCACTTAAAACTTCGTAGGCCCCACAGATCTCCTTGAACTTCTCCTCGGCCTCATGGTCATCGGGGTTGCGGTCAGGATGGTGTTTGAGGGCTTGCTTGCGGTAGGCCTTCTTAATGTCTTCCGCAGAAGCAGAGCGCTCCACACCCAGCAGCTCGTAAAAGTCTTTCGCCATGTGTCGTCAGTCTCGCCGGCGGGCGTTAGAACGCACCGACGCCTCTCACTGCTTGTGGTTCCCTGTTTCGTCGGCGCTACGGGTTCCCGCGACCACAACGGTCGCTGGGCCTGAACTCACGGTAACCGTAGCGGGACGCAAGAGTCGTCCCCCCAGCATAAAGCCCGTCTTCCACTCTCGCAGAACGGCTCCCGCCGGCACCACCGCCGACGGCTCCTCCGCAATGGCCTCATGCACGGCAGGGTCGAACGGCGCACCCGCCACCGCGATGCGCGTAACCCCCAGGGCACCGAGGATCCGGTCAAACTCCGCACGGGTCAACTCCAGTCCCTGGCGAATGACCGCCGCATCCACCGCCGAGCCCGCGTGCTCGAGCGCCAGGCTGAGCTGGTCATGCAGTCGCAGGAACTCGGCCACCGTCTGCGTGGTCACCTGGAAACGGTTCTCCACCGCCTCACGCTGCATGCGCTTTCGGTAGTTGTCGAAATCGGCTCTGGTCCGCAACCAGCGGTCGTTCGCCTGCTCGTACAAGGCCCGATAGTCGCACTCGGGCTCGGGAGCTGCCGCCGCGATGGGCTCTGTATCAACAAGGGCGGCAGCAGCAGCGTCCTGCGGACCCCGGGCTGACGTGGCCGCGGCGGCTTCCGGCAGGGAGGCCTCCGACGCGCCAGATTTCCCCCCCTGCGATTTTTCGCCTGACGTCTTCTTCGACATTGCACTCCTGTCCATGCTTTTCGTGCCGTCCACACCGCAGTCCAGACATCGCGGGTTCCGTGCCCCGCACCGGCCGTCAGCGAGCCTGGACCAAGACTGCCCACGGCGCCTTGTCAGTCTCACTTCGTGGGCGCGTTCCCGGGAACTGCTAAGGTGGCCGCAGGCGGCACCGCAAGCGCCGTGACGGACACTTTTAGGAGCCCACGCTGCAGGGCGATCATGTCGGCCATAACCCGCACCGTTTCATCAAGCACAAGGTCCGGCGCCAGAGGGCTGTCCTGCTTGCCAGTTGCGGCCGTCGCCTTGCGCTTGCGAGACTGCTCCCGCATCTTCTTCGCCCACTGCTCTTCCTCCTTCTGGAAAGCGCGCCGCGTCTCCAGGTTCAGGGGCAGTTCCTTCAGCTTGCGGCGCTCTGCATAGCGCCCAATGTCCTCACGCAACGAGACGAACTCGGCACTGGCCTGAAGCCGTGCATCAAAGCGCTGTTTGAGATCAGGGATCCATGGGGCCACGTCCACCTCCCGCGACGTCTCCAGGGGCTCAATGCTATCCCAGGGCAGGACGTGTGGCAGCGCCGCCTCTCCCAGCTCCATATAGTCGGTGAAGGACGGAAAACAGAGGTCGGGAACCACGCCCTTGACCTGCGTCGAACCACCATTTACCCGGTAGAATTTCTGGATGGTGAACTTCACCGACCCGCCGCGCTGATCTTTGAAGAGCTCGTTCTGGCCCAACTGGCGGTCGAGGCCGTACACGGTCTGCACCGTTCCCTTACCGTGCGTGGAGGACTCGCCCACGATCACCGCCCGTCCGTGGTCCTGCAAGGCGGCCGCAACGATCTCCGACGCCGAGGCGCTGAGCTTGTCCACCAGCACAATGAGGGGGCCACTGAACAGGCTTCCGGCCTCGGTATCCTCGCGTTTCTTGACCGTACCACGCTGGTCACGCACCTGCACGACGGGTCCGCGGTCAAAGAAGAACCCCGCCAACCGGACCGCTTCATCGAGGGCCCCGCCACCGTTACCACGGAGATCGAGAAGGATGCCATCGAGGGGGTCCTTGGTCGCGTTCTCAATGAGCCGCTGCACATCCCGCGTGCAACTGGCGTAGTTATCGGTGCCGTCCCGGCGCCCCTCAAAATCCAGGTAGAAGCTGGGCAGGGTGATCAGCGCCATGCGTCCGGTCGTGCCCTCGGCACCCTTGGGCAGTGGTGCCTGACGAATCTCACACTTGGCTTCCTGCTCCTTCAGTTCGACCTTATCCCGCACGATATCGACGACGGTGGGCGTACTGCTACCGGCCACCAGTACCGTGAGCAAGACCCTGGTATCTTTGGTGCCGCGGATCATGCGCACAACCTTACGCAGCGGCATGTCCACCACGTCAACGGGGTTGTGAGGATCCTCTCCCTGGGTCACCGCGATGATGCGGTCTCCGGCCTTGAGTCGGCCGTCGCGTGACGCCGGACCTCCGGGCACGATCTCCAGCACCTCGACATAGGAATCCTTGGTCGTCAGCACCGCCCCGATCCCCTGCAGCGAGAGCCGCATGGAGATGTCAAAGTCCTCCTCAGAGTCAGGCGCCATGTAGGAAGAATGCGGGTCGTAGAGGCGCGTGAGCGCGTTGAGGAAAAGCTCCACAACCTCCAGCGTCTCGGCCTCCATCTTACGCTTCAGAAACCGGCGGTATGACTCGTCGACTCTCTCAACCGGCGGTTTGCGTGGCTTGACGGCGGCGGGCGTCCCGGCGGCGGGCGTCCCGGCAGCGGGCGTCCCGGCAGCGGGCGTCCCGGCAGCGGGCGTCCCGGCGGCGGGCGTCCCGGCGGCGGGCGTCCCGGCGGCAGCGACGGCAGGCGGCGTGGTCATACCGGTGTCTGGATCGTCGGTTTCCGCATCGGTGATACCGCTCTCGTCAGCGAGTTGCTCCGTCAACAGCCGGTTGGCGAGCTGACGGCGCCAGAGATCCTCCAGCTCGGCGCGAGACGCAGGCCAGGGCGCTTCACGGCGGTCAATCTGGATGGTGTCGTTACCCGTCAGATCAAGGGGTTGCGCCAACCGGGCCGCCGCGTACACGGCCCATTCCTGCACTCGCAGGAGATAGCGCTCGTACAGCTCAAAGGCGAAGTCTATGGTGCCACCTCGCCGGACCAGGTCCCCGAGGTTTTTCTCGTAGCTGCGGAAGTCTTCGATATCGGACTGCAGGAAGAACATCCGACTGGGGTCGAGCAAGCTGAAATACTCATTGAACCACTGGGTCGAGTAGTCCGCATCGACGGGGTGTCTGGCGTAGTGGCTCGAAGAGATGATCTTGACCACTTGGAGGCTGATATACTTCTCAAGGGCCGTGGGCCGCTGGACGCTGACCGGCCGCGTCAGAATATCCAGATCGTCGGCCGCGCCGCAGAGCCCCGCCGCGAAAAACGCAAGCAGGCCGCCAAGGACGACCGTGCAACCCTGTTTTTTCCATCCGGCATCTGTCATGTCATACGCTCCAGCTCTGAATCTGGCCATTCCGCCCCCGCCCACAGCGGCGCGGGGCTCCTATCACTCGACGCCTGGACCCGCCGCACGCCCCGGCGGCACAAAGCGCACCTCCGCAATGTCGCCAGCCGTGGCCTCGCGAAGCCGACTGCACAGGCGATCCCGGTGCTCGCGCTCGAGCACATAGCGCCACGTCGCGTTCGCCACCTCGACCGTGAGCACGCGCTCACGAAGGGCTACTGGCAGCGCCCGGCGCGCCACATCGGTTCCAGCCAGGGATGGCCAAAGCTCGCGCACGCGTTCCAGCACGCACACATCCCCGCTGCGAAGGCCGCGTAGCGCCTCGTCCAGCAGTTCGCCCAGCGGTCGAGCCCCCGCACGGTGAGCCCCGATCTCTCCGGGAGCCAGCTCGGGCCCGTACCACTCGGCCAGCGTCTGCTCACGCCGACGCTCTTGCGCCGTCGCCCCGCGTTCAGAGTGCGTCAGACGATACCGACCCGTACGCTCGGTCCAGTGCGAAGAACGCCGACCGCCAAGGGCTGAATTGGAGCCCCGAGTATCCATTCTATGGGGAGCACCTGCCGCTACGAACCAGACTCAGAACCGCCCGTGAAACCCGGGCCGACGCGGGCCAACCGACCGACTATAGTATGACGTTCTGCCGCTAAGGGCAGGTTGGCTCACAGGGCAGGTAATCTAGTGCCGACGAACCCGGGTGACTACCCGTTCTTGGGGTTGATGCCCATACGGCAGAGCAGAGAGGCAACCGGATGTCGACCGTGGATATCGTCGGCAACCTAAGCGCCGTACGCCAACAGATCGCGGCAGCTGCTGAGGCAGCGGGGCGAGATCCGCGCACGGTACGGCTGGTGGCCGTGTCCAAGACCGTCGGCCCGGAATCGGTCCGCCAAGCCCTGGCGGCTGGGCAACGCGAGTTCGGCGAGAACCAAGTGCAGGAGCTCCTGCGCAAAGCGGGCGCTCTGCCCCCGGAATGCACCTGGCACCTGATCGGCCACCTGCAAGCCAACAAGGTACGCCCGGCGGTGACCGCAGCGGCCTTCCTGCACGCGGTCGATTCCGCCGAACTGCTGGAGCGTATTGACCGGATTGCAGCGACGGCGCCGCGCCGACCCACGGTCCTCTTGCAGATCAACGTCAGCGGCGAGCCAACCAAGTCGGGGGTCAACCCCACCGATGCGGCCAAGCTGCTGCACGGCGCACTGCAGTGCAACCATCTGTCCTGCCGAGGCCTCATGACGATGGCGCCGTTTGGGGCGTCCGAAACAGATTTGCGACAGGTATTCGGCGGACTGCGACGCCTGCGCGACCGCCTGCAAGACGAGTGTGGCGCAGCTCTGCCCGAATTGTCCATGGGGATGAGCAGCGACTTCCGCGTCGCTATCCAGGAAGGCGCCACCCTCGTACGCCTGGGAACGGCCATCTTCGGCCCCCGCGTCTGAAGAACGAGGCGCGCGCGGGTTCTGTAGGCGGCGGCCGACTCAGCTCAGAAGCCCATGCACCTTGCTGAGCAGGGCGGTGGGTGGGAACGGCTTGTGCAGAAAGGCGCAACGGTGCAGGCCAATGAACTGCCGTTCCGCCGCATCCTCCGAATGCCCACCCCAGAGTAGCAGGGGTACGTCGGGCACCTGCGCCCGGAGCTTGCCCAGCACGTCGGCAGCATTCGGGGGAAGCCGGTCGGAGTCCAGCATGATCAGCTTCAGAGCCGAACTCTGCCCGCGCACAAGGTCAAGTCCGGAGCGCCAGTCGCCCGCGGCCACCACGTCCATCCCGTGCCGACCCAGAATTTTGCGCGTCAGCGAGACGATCAGTGGCTCTTCGTCGATGACCAGGGCCAGCCCTTCCCAATGCCACCCCCGCGCATCCGCCGCGACCGCGTCTGCCTGCGGCTCGACCGCCTCGCTGGTCGGAAGCAACACTTGAACCGTCGTCCCTTGACTCTCCTCGCTGCTCACCTTCACCCCCCCCCCGTGACTGCGCACAATGCCGAGGACGCCTGCCAGGCCCAGCCCGCGCCCGGCAAACTTGGTGGTGAAGAAAGGATCGAAAATGCGCGGCAGGTTCTGCGCCGAGATACCGCAGCCCGTGTCCGAGACCGTCACCGTGGCATAGACCCCAGCCTGAAGCTGGGTGCGTAGAGAGCCCTGCTCGAATACCGTCGGTTCTGCCAGGCGCACGGCCGAGGCGACGACGCGAATAACCTGCTCGGGATCGCGTAACGACTCGACCGCATTGGTGACCAAACTGACAATGACTTGGCGCAGTTCCTGCGGCGCACCGTAGATCGGCAGCGGACGGGGCGATCCCTGCACGACCAACTGGCCGCGGTCGCGCACCGCCGGTTCCAAGAGTGGCATCAGGTCGGTCACCAGGCGCGACAGGTCCAGTTCTGCCTTGGCGAAATTGCCATGTCCTGAATAGGCCAGCATCTGAGCCGTCACTTTGCCAGCACGCTGCGCTGCGGCCTGAACATCTTCCAGCATCGAGCGGATCGGCAAGTCTCCGGGAAGCTCCGCCAAGGCCATGGAGACATTACCCAGGATGCCGGTCAGCAGGTTATTGAACTCATGGGCAATCCCGCCAGCCAGAATCTCCAGGCTCTCCGCCCGCTGCGCTTTCTGCACGCGCGCCTCGAGTACCTGCCGTTCACGCGACTGCTCCTCGATGCGCTTGCGCACAATCGCATAGCGCAGGACACGCCAAATCGTACGCTCTGCGATCTGCCCTTTGACGAGGTAGTCCTGCGCCCCCGCCGCCACGGCCTCAAGCCCGACCCCATCGTCGTCCAGACCAGTCAGCATGATAACGGGCACTTTGGGGGCGCACCGCCGCAACTTGGCCAAACCGCTCAGGCCATCGCTGTCGGGCAGGATGAAGTCCAGGAAGACAATGTCGATGCCGTCACGGTCCAAGCGCTCCAGCGCCAGGCTGAGCCGAGGCACGTGGATGACCTTGAAATCGAGGGCGCCAGTATCCGCCAGAAACTCGCGGAACAACTCCGCATCGAGGGGGTTATCCTCGACCAGCAGAATCGTCAGCGAACCCTCCAGCTTGATGCGTTCGTCAGGCATAGGCACAGGCTCGACACCCAAATCCCGTCAGAAACCGTGACCTGAGGCCAAGTACTCACGCACCAGGCCCCAACCCAGACAACGCCTTACGGGGTACCACTCGGACTCAGGCTAGCGCTGATGGGGCGCTCTGGCACGAAAGGAGACTGGTACATGGGCAACACGCCGGCGCCCACCGCACTGTCCGCGATCGCCCGCGCCCCGCTGCGCTGCGTCGCCCGTAGTTCGGCAAGTTGCTCGCCCGTGAGACCCGTCAACAACGACTGCGCCTGAGCGCTGGACTCCACCCGGACCGCCTCCATGAACGCGATGCCCCCGCCGTTGGGAAGCAGGCGCGTTTCCACGACGAACAAGGCCCGCTCGGCGGGGGTGATCGCCTGACTGCCCACCGTCGCCACGCCGTTCTGCACCCAGACTGCCGCGAAACGCGTCATGTAGCGCAGCGCCACGCCAATCCGAACCGTGGCGCCGGCGGCGACGCCGAGGCGATGCCTGTCGGCGATCACCACTGTGACCGCATTGCCCTTGGCCGTGATCTCCAGCATCACGCTCTCCAGGCCAACGGTGCGCGTGACACTCATCCCGCCATTGGCCGTCAGTGACGGCACGCTGCATTCCGGCGTCCGGAAATCAACCTCCCCGACGGCGACCGCCACCTCGCCATTGAACTCGCCGAGGGGGCCCAGCTTGCAGTCGGTGTTGAAGGTGGCGCCACGCGAGCTGAATGTCCCCACCGCGCCGACCACCTCGTAGGCGGACGCCGCGGGCCATGCCGTCAGGGTGGACTCCACCCGGCCGGCTTCCAACGTCAGGCGGACGCCGGCCTGGATCGAGGCCGCACCACCGCCGACCCGAACCGTCGTCTCCGGGTGAGTCACAAAGCCATTCAGAGCATCGAATTGCGCGGCGATGCGACCCTCGGCACCCGTCCGCAGCACCGTGCCGCTGCCACAAGCATCCCCCGTCTTAACCGGGGCATAGCTCAGGTTAAGCCGTTTTGCCTGAGCGTCCCCGCTGACACTTCCGACCGTAAAGTCGGCCGCGTTGGCGGCCAGAGTCATAGCCCCCACGACGCCAAGGCGCGCTAGTCGTACCCATCGTGATAGGATCATGTGCGTGCAGCCTTCGAGCGGCGCAGTCGCCGCCGTGCCGAGAGGCCATCCGTCGGGCGTATCCGACGACGGCAGAATCACTCGTTTGGTTCCCTAAGGCGTTGCCACACAAATATACGCCCACAGGCGCCCAATTCCAAGCGGCCGCGAACTGATGGGCGCATGTCAGTTCCGTAGGGGCTTCTGTTTCGATCGTCTCCGCGTCCGGCGAGCAAAACGGGTCACTTGACTCTTGGGGGAGACTTCCGGCGGGACGTGTCGCGAATGCCAGA
>CAIZKT010000781.1:0-4619 GCA_903933565.1 uncultured Victivallales bacterium
CCAGGGTAGGCCGACGCCGCGGCCAACCCTGGGCTTGGGTACACAGCCCCGTTGGGGCAAGATAGGCAGTTGCACCTGAGTAGTCACCCCGGACTGACCACGGATGGCGCGGATTCCACGGATGGGATAGACTGCGAGTTCCAGAGTTTGGCTTGGGAGTCTCGCGGCCCACTTTCTTCGAAGCTGAGAACCCTGCCAAGACCGCGGCTATAGGCGCCTATATCATCAGCGGGCGCAATTCCCCTCGGATTTCATCCTTCCGACAGTTTGGTCATGCACCCGCCCGGCGCGGTCCGGTGGCCGCGATAACGGGGTCAGCTATAGTGACCAGTGTCGGGAAAGGACGAGTCCGTCGTGGCGCCCCTGGTGAATCGCGGGCTCTCAGTAACAAGGTACGCAACGGGAGTAGGCCAGCAGATGAAACCGTTCGACATTGTTCCCTTCGCGCTGCCCAATACAGCGCCGAACGAGGTCCGTTTCGAGCAACCACGTGACCTCACGCGGGTGGTGGTGCGGTGTGTGGGGTCCGCCCCCGCCGATCTCGGGCTGTCGTACCTCCACAAGACCTGGCCGCAGGTTCGCCACGAGGTCCCGGCCGACATGGAGCGGACCAATCCGTGCCAGTTTGGCTGGCGCCCGCTGGACGATTGGTTCAACGCGACCTGGCGGCGCGCCACCGTGCATACGGCGCGTCTGGATGAGCGCACGCTTGAGTTCACCTTCGCGGGGCTGCAGGCGGAGTTGGCGGAGTATCCTGGGCGTGATGCCTATGACGTCACCTTCCGCCGCACGCTCGGGGTGCGGCTCGAGACGTCAACGCCGATCACGGTAGAAGCTATTGAAGTGTACACCGAGTCCGCTCCGGCCAAGGCGGCGTTACGGGTCGAACTCGATGCGGGGCGCATCACCCCGGGCGGCGCCATCACGCTGTCGGGCTACAACCTGCGCGGACTTCGCAGCAGCGCTCTGAGCGGGGTTGAGGTGCGGCGGCGGCGGGTGATTCTCCAGTCTGGCGGGCCGCGGCTCTTTCTCGTGCGGGTTGAGTGCATGCAACCGGCGCACCGGTACAGCGACGACGATGGGCAGCTCACCTTCACGCTGGAGGACGAGGCCTTTACCGTGTCGCTGACCGCGTTGCGCGAGCAGGGGCCCATCTGGTTTGCCGAAGCCGGCGTGTTCATCAGCGCGGCAGACGACCCGACCACGTTTGCGCAGTACCAGGCCAGGAATCGAGGGACCAAGACCATCCGGCAGCAGGTCACCGCGGCGCCCGAGCAGAGCCTGTCTGGCGCCTTCCACGGCCAGCCACGGGCTCATGCGGTGGCCTACACGCTGGGCTGCAAGCATGCCCGGCAGCGCTTCTGGATCGAGCCGAACGGCGACATCGTGCTGACCCAACGCAATGTCAGCTGGACGCCCGGCGCCGACTCGGAGCGCTTCTGCAACGAAGGCAACGCCCGCTTCTTCTTTGATCTGGGCGAGTGGATTCCGGCCGCGCGCTACACTGACCCTGCGCCGGCGTTCGCCTGGAACCTGCAGTTCAAGCACGGCAGCCTGGTGCGGGAGCAGCGCTACGTGGCCGTGCCCCTGCTGCCGCCAAGTCCGGACGGGGTGTTGGCCGGCGATGCCACGGTCGTGTTGCTGGTCCGGCTCAGCGTCCGCAACCAGGGAGTGGAAGCGGTGACAGCGCGGCTTCCCCTTGGCTTCTCGGGCAACTCTGGCCGCTCGGTCAATCGATTGATTCCTGGGCGCAGCGTCCAGGGGGGGCAGGACGACTGCCTGGTGCCGCGGAGTCCGCGCACTCCGTTGACCGTGGAGGCAGACGGCCGCATCATGGGCGTTTGGCAGGGGCAGCCGGTGCTGCGCGGTCTGTACGAGTCCGATCTAACACCCCACGCCAGCGCCGACGGGCTGGTGTTCGAGAAGCAACTCGCCCCCGGCCAAACCGCCGAACTGGTGTTGAAGATACCCTTCATCGTGGCAGACCGTGAGGTCGAGTTGCGAGTCTTGCGGAGTCTGCGCTTTGAGGCCAGCGACCGCCAGGCCCGCGAGTTCTGGCGCGCTGAAGCCGGCCGCGGGGCGCAACTGCTGACGCCGAACGCACACCTCAACGCCGTGCATGCGATGCACCCGGCGCACGTCAACGTCACCGACCATGCGGTGCCCGGCAAACCGCGCCTGATCAATACTTCGGTGGGGGCAAGCACCTATGGCAACTTCACCAACGAGTCGTGCATGATCATCGACGAGCTGGACCAGCGCGGCCTGCACGACGAGGCGCGGCGCCGCATCGAGCTGTGGCTGGAATACCAGGGCACAGTCGGGCTCCATGGGCGCTTCTCGGACATCGATGGCGTGTTTTACGGCGCCGGCGGCTTCGAACAGGGCCAGAGCTACTGCCAGCACCACGGCTGGGTTCTGTGGATCATCGCCAAGCACTACCTGGTCACGGGCGATGCCGCCTGGCTGCGGAGCGTGACCGTGCCGCTGATCAAGGGCTTGGACTGGGTCTTCCGGCAGCGTCGTCAGACCCTGGAAACCCAGCCGCATTCGCGCGGCTGGGAGCGCGGTTTCCTGCCCGCTGGGGGCCTGGAGGACGTCGACGACTACTGTTACTGGCTCAGTACCAACGCCCTGACCTGGCGCGGGTGCGACGCGGCCGCCGGCGCTCTCGAGGCGATCGCGCACCCGGAGGCAGCGCGCTACCGCCAAGCGGCCGACGCCTATCGCCAAGACCTACTCCGCGGCTTCGAGACGATGCGCCGCCTGACGCCACTGGTGCGTCTGCGCGACGGGCGCTGGGTGCCGCACTACCCCTCACGCCTGTACTGCCGGGGGCGTGATCGCGGCTGGATCCGCGAGACGCTCGAGGGCGCCGTGTATCTGTTGCTTTCCGGCCTCTACGCACCCGACAGCCCGCAGGCCGCCTGGATTCTTGATGACTTCCAGGACAATCTCTACATGAATCCGCCGTTCGGCTACAACGTCGACCTGCCGGAGCGCACCTGGTTCGACCGCGGCGGGGTGTCGATCCAGCCCAATCTGCTTGCCGGCCTGATGCCGCACCTCGAGCGCGACGAGATCGAGGTTTACCTGTGGATGTTCTACAACTGCTGGAACGCCTGCTACCGCGAGGAGATCACGGCCATGGTCGAGCATCCGTACCCGGTGCTCGGCGTCTCCAACAGCGCCCACTTCAAGACCTCGGACGAAGCCAACGCCGTCAAGTGGTTGCAGTACATGTTCGTCTATGCCACCCCTGGCGTGCTGCACCTCGGGAAAGCGCTTCCGCGCGAGTGGCTGCGCCCCGGGCGCGGCGCCCGCGCCGAGGGCTTGCAGACGTGCTTCGGTGCGGTCAGCATCGCCTATGCCCCGCGCGCCGACGGCCATGCCATCGAGGCTACGGTGTCCCTGGCGCTGCGTTCGGCCCCGGCCAAGACGCTGGTCCGCTTCCGCACGCCTGGAAGTGTACCCTTGCGGGAGGTCACGCTGAACGGCAAACCGCACCTCGCCTTCAATGCCACCACCGGCGATGTGGACGTGACAGGATACGCTGGCGAGTTGCTGATCTGCGCCAGTACCTGACGGTGACTCTTTTGGACTGCGGTGGCAAAGGCCGCGAAAGGCGACCGCGACACCGCTTTGGTTGGGCACTAAGAACTTAGCAGCGGTGTGGTCCGCTCCCCCGCTCACGGCTCGCCGAGGGGGTAGTTGATCATGGCGTGCTTGGCGTGGTCGTCGAGGAGAGCGATGTCGGCGGGGGCGAGGCCGAAGAGGGCGTAGACGCGGTCGTTGATCTCGCCCTCAATGGAGACCAGGCGAGTGGTGAGGCTGGCGTGGCTCTGCTGCCAGCCGGCGAGGGTGGTCTCCCAGTCCTGGCGCTCGGCCACTGGAATCCGCGTCCTGAAGGCCTTTTCGAGCTGCTGGCGGAGGGCGAAGAAGTCGAGCTCCCACCAGTCGGTCAGGGCCTGGTTGAGGCCACCCCCGGCAGCGAAGTCGCTGCGCAGCCGGTGCCGGACCTGTTCGTGTAGAGCGTAGCGTTCGCGAGCGATGGCGCCGGCCTGGGTTGCGAGGTCCGCAAGCGCCTGCTTCCCAGCCTCATCGGGGACGACGACGGGCAGGCGCTCCATGAATTGGTTAATGCAGCGGAACTGCCATAACCCGCCCCTGAGTCGCAGTGGGGTCGCGACCTGGCTGACCGTGAACCAAAGCAGGCGGGACGCTAGGACTGGCAGCAGCCACGACTCTCCAGGCAGGATGTAGCCCGTGTTGTTCATGTACGCGCCTCCGGTATCCCACGAGAACCGCGGCAGCTTGGCGATGTCGGGCCAGAGGATCTTGGGCTCGTCGAAGGCGCTGTAGTAGGCACATGAGCGCAGTTCCCACCAGAACTCGCCCTGGTCGGTGCGCCGTTGTGCGGCCTCCGCAAACGGGGCCAGGTGCGCCGCGATGGCAGGATAGGTGGCGGCGATCCAGCCCCAGGCGGCAGCCGGCGCGTGAGGCTGCGCTGGCTCGATACCGCTATGCGTCCCCGCCCCGGGGGAAAGCTGCGTCAAGCCACAGCAGTCCAAAGAGTCCCGTCGTTGCCGGGACTCGGTGTCCGGCCTTGGGTCCCCACC
>CAIZKT010000782.1:0-14333 GCA_903933565.1 uncultured Victivallales bacterium
CCCAGGACCTGAGGTGTCACCACCTACGGAACTGACCTGCGCTCTTTCCTGATCCCCTGGGCCGCGCCTGCCAAGCCTTGAAAACCCCGGGGCGGGTCACATATTGAGCGCATGGGTGCGAGCCCGTCCTGCCGTGCAGGGTCTGCCGCCGCCGCAACCACGGATGTTCACATGTCACAGATTGAAACCCCCCTTGGTCTGTCGCTGTTGATGTGCGATACGATCATCGAGGACAAGCACACCGGCAAGAAGTCGCTGGTTGGACTCTTTGACCGGGTGCATGCGCGGCGTTTTCCCTGCGTGCATCCGTTCATGTGCGTCTTTGTTTCCCTGACCGGCGCTCGCGGGCGCTTTCCCTGCGAAGTGGTCTGCCGACACCAGGACAGCCACACGGTGGGCTTTTCGGCCAAGGGTGAGGTGACCATGCGTGACCCGCGGCAGGTGGTGGACCTGGTGTTTCGGCTCAGCGGCGTAACCTTCCCCAAGCCGGATATGTATTGGCTGAACTTTGTCATTGACGACGTGCCCATTATGATGCGCCCGCTGTTCGTCATCGACAGTGGTAAGGCGGGCAAAGAGCGGCAGGCCGAGGACGGCGGCCTGGACGCCGTCGACGACGCGGCTCCCAAGGAATAGGCGGCGCATGGGCCTGTACCGGTTCAAAGTCAGTGACGCTACGGGCACGGTCCGGGACCTCCTGATCGAAGGGGATTCACAGACCGACGCCACCCGCCGGGTACAGCGTCGGGGGTTGCTACCGCTGGAGTTTTTGGGCGAGGGGGCGGGCACCTCGGTTGGCCGCGAGGGCGGTTGGCGCAACCGCTTCGATGTGGTCGACTTCACCGACCGTCTGGTGCCTCTGCTGGAGGCTAATATCCCGTTGGAGCGGGCCTTAGCCATCGTCGGGGAAGGGGGAGACGACGGCTTCGGCACGCAACTGGTGGGCGATCTGCGGCGCGGGCTGCACGAGGGGCGGCGCCTGTCCGAGTTGATCCGCGACCGCGGGCGGCTGTTTCCCCGGCTCTATGCCAGCATTGTGCAGGCGGGGGAGGAGGCGGGTGCGTTGCCCCAGGTGATGGGGCAGTTGCGCAGTTTCCTGATCGAGAGTCGGGATCTGCGCGCCTTCATCGTGTCGGCTTCGATCTACCCCTTGTTCATCATCTTTGCCGGTACGATCATGTTGGGTGTGGTGCTGGGTGTGATCGTGCCGCGTTTTGCCGGGGTTCTCGCTGCCACCGGGGCGGCGACCGCGCTGCCGACGCGCATCCTATTGGGCCTGTCCGCTCTGGCTAAGGGCTTCTGGTGGGTGGTGCCGCTGCTGCTGGTGGCGGGCGTCATACTGCTGCTGCAACTCAGGCGTGAGACCAGCGCGGCGCGTGCCGCCTTCGACCGTTGGGTTCTGGGCGCTCCGGTCACGGGTCGGTTGGTGCTCTACAGCAATCTGGCCCGCCTGGCGCGGACCATGTCGATCCTGATGCGCAGTGGCGTGCATCTGCTCGACACGGTGTCGATCGCCACCCGCGTGGTGCAGAATCAGACCCTGGCCCAATCCCTGGCCGGTCTTTCCGGCGAACTACGGCAGGGGCAACGCCTGTCGGACGCCATGGCGCAAAGCCGGTTCATCCCCACGATGATGTTGCGCATGGTGGCCGTAGGCGAGGAGACCGGGGCGGTGGACACCATGTTGGAGCGGGTCGCCGAACGCTACGAGGCGGAGCTCAAACGTCTGGTCAAACGCCTGCTGAGTGCGTTCGAGCCGTTGGTGATCATCGGGCTTGGCCTTATCGTCGGGGGAGTGGTCACGCTGATGTTCCTCGCTATCATGAATATGCAGAACGCCATCTGAGGGCGCGTCCCAGCGCGCCTCGGGGCGGTCGGGTGGCCGGCAAAGGAGAGCACAGAATGCAACCGCGATACCTACGTCGGCGTTGCCGTCGGCACGCCTTCACCCTGATTGAGATCATGATTGTCATCGTGATCATCGGCATGATCGCCGGGCTGGTGGGTCCGGCGCTCATCCAGAACCTGGTTAAGGCGAAAGTTGAGACGGCCAAGACTCAGATCACGCTGCTGAAGAACGCCTGCAAGGACTATTACCTCGACATGTCCGAGTTTCCGCGCAGCCTCGACGATCTGGTGAGCAGTCCAGGGAACCCCAAGTGGGATGGGCCTTACCTGGATCCGGCGAAAGTGCCGGTGGACCCCTGGGGACAACCCTACCAGTATCAGTGCCCAGGCAGCCACGGGGACGTCGATCTGTTCAGTTTCGGCAACGACAAGGCCCAGGGCGGTGAAGGCAAGAATGCCGATATCACAAGCTGGGAGTAACAGGGCGGCGCCGTCGGCGGCCGGTTCCCCCTGCCAACGAGGCGCAGGCGGAACCCTGCGGCCCGCGCCGCAACCCGCCTGGAGTCGGCGGTCCGCACCGGCTATGCCGGGGCTTCCGCCGTATTCGGGGATACCGCGAACCGGCCCGGAACGGGCTCGGCAGCGCGGGGTCCGGGGCGGCAAGCTGGGGATACTGCGATCCGCCGCGGCGGACCCGGAACGGGCTCGGCAGCGCGGGGTCCGGGGGGCCGCGGGAGCTTGTACGGGCCCGCTGCCGCAGCCATCCGCTTATTGCCGATGGCCGTTCACCCTGCTGGAGATGCTCATTGTTGTCGCTCTGCTGGCCATCGTCATGGCCTTGGCTTTGCCGCGCATCGGGCATTTGCCGGCCCGTCTCCAGGCCGAGCGTTGCGTGAGTGCCGTGCAGGCGGCGCTGGACGAGACCGGCCTGCGGGCGCGGGCTACGGGTCGCGCTTTCCGCCTGGTGCTGGTCGCCGACGAGGCGTCGAGTCGCTTCACGGTGTCGGCAGAGGTCAGCGACCCGCTGGCCTTGCCGCTCAGTGGCGCCGCGGCCCCCGCCGCCCCGGCGGCTTCCTCCGCGGGCGCCCCGGTCCACGACAGTGGTCTGGTTCCCGGCGCCGCGGAATACGTCTTGCCGGATGCCGTGAAGTGGACCGCGGAGAGCCTCCAGGAGGGCACCGCCAGCGGCGCTGCCGGCCCGGCGCTGGTCTTCTACAGCAGCGGCGAGGCCGGGGGGCCGACCTTGGAGTTCACGGTCGGCAAACGTCACTACCGGCTGGAGGTGGACCGCCTGACCGGCCGCGCCGACATCCGTCTGACCGAGGGGCCGTAGCATCGCGGGGGCAGGCCGTTGCCAGGAGGCTCTTGTCAGACCCCGTCGGCGTTGGCGCTGGCCTCAGCCCCTTGGTGGAGCGAGGCAATTGGGTGAGGGCTCGACATCCCTTGGCCGACCCGTATGGTATGCGGCGGCGGGTCGGTCTGCGGTACGGAGGGTGTTTCTTATTCCGCCGCGGCGGTGTATTCCGCGGTCCGAGGTCCATGGTCTCCAGCGAACTCGTTGACAGGGCTGAGCAGGGTGAGCTCGCGGCGCTCGAGCAACTCGATGCGGCGGGACTGCTCATGGGCGCCGATGAGACGCTTCCGGACTACGCTGAGCGTCTGCGCTGCCTGAGGCGCAACCTCGAGCGCATGGAGGACGACCTGCAGGGCGAGCGCAGCTTCACGGTTGAAGGGGTGACGGTGCGGCGCGACTGGCGGATTCCGGCGGAGCTGTTTACCGAGGCACATGCCGACACCGAGCGCCTGTACGGCTTCCGCCTTGAATGGGTGCCCGGTTTCTTCATTAACCCACGCCACAGCCTGCTGTTTGGCGGCTGTGCCTTCTACTTCTTTCCGGATTTCTTCGCGCTATTCATCATTCGGCGCGCCTTCGCGACGCGTTCGCGCTGGTTGATCTACAGTCGACGGGAGCTGCTGGCCCACGAGCTCTGTCATGTGGCCCGGGTGGCTCTGGGCAGTCAGCAGTTTGAGGAGATGTTCGCCTACCAGACCGCGACCAGCGCCTTCCGGCGCCTCGCCGGCAGCGTCTTCCGGGGGCAGATTGAGGCGTTCTGGTTCGTGGGCAGTACCCTCGGATTGCTTGCGGCACAAGTGCTGCAGACGCTGGTCTTGCCGTGGTGGCCGGTGTGGCCCTTCTGGGGTCTGACCGCAGGTGTCTTGGTCTGGTTGATGCTGCGTCTGAAGGCGCTTCGGCGTGCTTGGGGACAGGCTCTTGAGCACGCAGAATGGCTGGCGCCTGGGCATGGCCTGACGGTGTTGTTCCGCTGCACCGATGCGGAGATCGCAGCGCTGGCGAGCCAGAATTCGCCAGCGGCGGCACAGGCGTGGTTCGAGCAGTGCTGTCAGGCGCACATCCGCTGGCAGGTGACCCGAGCGCGTTGCCAGCCCCCGGCGGCCGCCGCTCCGGCTCACCACCTCAGCGACTGCCCGTAGCCCTGCAGTGACAGGCTCTCCAGCCGGGCGGAACCGCCTTCCAGCGGAGTGATCGTGGCCCTGATCTTGATGGCCTTTGAGGCCGGATTGGCGGGGGTGCCAGTCAGGCTCAGCACCGCGCTCGTACCGGCCCGCTTGCCCTTGACGACGTAGGCATGGGTCACCCCATTGGAGAGCCGTAGCGCCGCCGTCCCGACGACGGTCCGCCCGGCCTGGTCGAGGACGAACCGCAGGGTCCAGGCGCCAACCATGCCCGTCGGCGCCTCCAGGACGCAGTGGGGCACCACCGAGCGGAGCGTCTCGGCGCCCACCTTTCCCTTCACGCTGGCTGAGCCGGTCAACTGCCGGGTGAGCGGGTTGAGCGCTACCGTCAGCGTCACCTCAACCCTCGCGGTCGCGACGTTTCCCCTGGAGCTGAGCTTGAGCACGACGCTGCCGGCCGTGCCCTTGGCGCTGCCTCTCACCACCAGCGGCAGCGTCACCGGTGCCGGAGTCGCCGGCAGTTCGAGGCTGCCCTCGCCGGTGATTCTGCCTCGGCTGTCATGGGTGATGTCCAGGGTGAGGAACGCGGTCCCCAGCGCGGTCTCGTAGTGGCCGGTGAAGTCCCACAACCCGTCGCCCGCAGCCACCGCGGCGGCGCCCATGGTGACGACGAAAGTCCCCTCGGGCTCAGCCAGAGAGGCTTTGCGGAAGGTGGCGGTGAGGTCGAGGTCCGCCAAAACTGTGGGAAGCACGCGGCGGGGGTCGGTCGAGTTGTCGTCGCTCCAGTGGTCGAAGAGGTAGTCCGCCTCGGCCACGGCGGTCACGGCGGTGGAGCTTTCGCCGTGGGCGACGGTCTGCACGGCGGCGCCCTCGAGGCGACCGTGGTCGGCGGCAAAGAAGCGCACCGTGTAGGTCGTCCGGACCACCAGCGCCCGGTTGGCGGCCAGGGAGTGCGGCGCTGCGGGCGCGGGGAGGGTCAGGTCGGCGGGGTTGCTGGCCGCGTCGCGGACGCTGCCGCCGTTCAGGGCCAGCGCCGTGGGGCCCGCGGTATCGAGATCGGGGCTCGCCTCCGCGGCTGCCACGGGGTAGCGGAAAGTGAGTGTCGAGGTGCCGCTGCCGCTGACGTACACGGCGACCGCGTCGGTCACCCCGGTTTCGAGAGTGAGGCTTGGGGCGCCAGTGACCGTCACGGTCTCACTGAAGGTCACGCTGATGTCGAGGTTCGCCCCGGCGCCGTAGGTGCCGTCGGGGGTGGTGCTGTCGACATTCGTGATGTATGGCGGTGTGATGTCCGCCGGGGCCGTGCCAAACACTTCCGCATGCACCGCTGCCACCGCGGGGCTGGCGTAGAAACTCCGCCAGATGGTGCCATTGGCCTGGTTTGCCAGCGCCAGGAGAAGCATGCCTTGATCCAAGGCCGTGAAGCGGTTGCTGGCTTGGCCGCTGAGCACATTCACCGAGGCGCGGAATCCATGGTCCGCCGAGAAGCACCCCGGGAAGGCCTCCTGCAGATAGGCGAGCACGTCGATGGCGCGGTTGGCGTGGCTGGAAACCAGAGCCAGGCCCAGCGCTCCGGGCACGATCAGCCCGTCGTCGGGGTCGTTGTTGGGGTCGCCGCTGGCCCGCGGCGGCGCGCCGCGTTCGAGGTAGCCCTGGTCGCCGGGACCGAAGCCGTCCGAGACGCCGAAGGCCACCCGGTCGTGGTTGGTGGCGTAGCGCACCTGAGCCGCCACGGCGGCGGCGATGGTGTCGGCGCCGTAGGAGGTCTCCATCTCCCGCACGAATTGCGCCGGCAGCAGGTAGGTGAACAGCGACCCGTCGTAGGCCACGCGGCCCACCGTGATGCCGTCATACTCGCCTGGGGTCTGCTGCAGCGCCGCCAGGCTGGCGGCGAACTCCGCCGCGGCGAACCCGGTGGAGCCGTTCAGGCGTGCCAGACAGCGCGCGACCAGGTTGATGATGCGATTCTCGTTCGAGTAGATGTCCGCCCAGGTGCCGCCCTTGGGGTCGTTCGGCCCGCCCCAGTTGAAACGGTGCGTGGCCGGGTCATACCAGGCCATGAAGTCCATCGGCGCCAGGATCGCCGCGCACTGCGCCGAGAGCGCCGCCGCGTCGGCCAGGTGCGGATGCGTGTCGCAGAAGCCCTGTAAGGTCAGCAGTGACGCCGCCAGCCAGGCGTTGTCCACGCTGGGCACCTCGTGGTTGTAGTCCCCAGCGCCCACGCGCGGCGTCGGGTTCAGCCAGTAGCCCCGATAGAACAGCGCATGCTGGTAGGTATCCGTCTCGCTGGCCTGCCAGACCGCGAGTTGATCGAGGGTTGCGGACAGCGCCCTGGCGGCCTGCTCCCAGGTTGGCGACCAGTCGGCGCGGTAGTCATAGGCGCAGAGGTGCGAGAGCAGGTAGAAACCGATCTCGGCCGGGTTGCAGTAATCGCCGCCGGCCAGGCTTTCCGACCACCAACTCCAGGGTAGGGCGTTGTCGGTGGAGCGCTCTGCACTCAGGCTGGCGTAGGTGAGCCGCGCCAGTTCGTCGAGGAAGTCCGCCGGCGCCACCGGCAGCACCTCGCCGACCAGGTTGATGACGAAGGGATCGTTAGCCGCGTCGTTGCTGCGGATCTCGAGGCTCTCGCGGAAGCGGCCCAGCGCCGCGGGGCTGAGGGTGATCGTGAGGTCGACCTCGCCGCCCGGCGGGAGGGTCAGACTGCCGCCGCTGGTCACGGTGAAAGGTGCGGGGGCCGCCATCGGTTCGACCACTTCCAGAGCGACATTCCCATCGTTGCGCAAGACAAGCCCCCGCGAGGCCCCCGCTCCCGGTCGGCGGCAGCTCCCGAAGTCGAGGGCCGGACCGCCGTTGTCGATGGCGCTGCCGTCGACGAGAACGGTCAGAGCCGCATACCGGACCGTGGTCTCTGCGTCAGGGGTCGCGGGCGCCGCCTCGCGGTGGCCGACATTGTCTATCGCCACGGAGTAGAAGCGGAACGTGCCCCCAAGCCAGCCGTGGTAGGTCTCCTGGGTGAGCGTCGTGTCCGCCAGCCAGAGCTCGTAGGCTGCGCCATCCACGGAAACGTAGATGTCATAGCCACGAATGCCCGAGCCGCCACCGTTGCTGCCCTGCCAGGTAACGGTGAAGTCGTTGCTGGCCGTAGTGGCCGACAAGGGATCGACCGCGCTCACCGGCGTGTCCGCGTCGACGGTCACTAATGCCTCCTTGGCCGGATCGAGGCCCTGGGTCGGGTCGTGCGGATCGCGCTGGTTGGTGGCGATCCAGTCATTGAGGTCGAACCTGATCCTGGCCACGCTGCGGATCTCGGTGCCGGTCGGGATGTCGGCCTTGGAGCGCACCCTGTACGAGACGTATCCCTGGCCGCGGCCGGTGCCGTCCTCGGGCGGCAGGAAACCGGCAAAGGGATCTGCCGTGGCCAGGCCGGTGACGGGGTCAATGGAGTCAAAACGCCAGGTCACCAGGCCGGTATCGGCATCCAGGCTCGCCGAGAAGTCCACATACAGGCCGGTCTCTGAGCGCAGGTCGAGGCGCGTGGCGTACGAGTTCAACCCCGCCGGAATCTCAAACACGTGCGTACCAAAGCCAAACTGGCCAAGCTCGAAGGTGGACAGCTCCAGGCCCGCAGCCATCGGGTTCGTGATCACAACGGACTGCGCCGCCGCGCTTGCGCTGCTCTCGTTCTCGAAGTGAACCACGTAAGGCAGAAGCTCCTGCGGGGCGACCCAGCGCTGCTCCCCATACCCACCCGGCCCGATAATGTCGTTCGGGTCGCAGGATTGGACGACGGGGATGGTGCCGGATGCTATTGGCCCGTCGGTTAGACCGCCCTCGAGAAGATCGGCGATCTTCCATGTCATCTTTGCGCTCTGCTCAAAGAGGAACTCCGGAAGCCCATCAATGAGGAGCGTTGAGTAGGGGCTGTTCTCCAGTTCCGGAGAGACTTGTGCCAGCAGTTCGTGTGCGGCAAACCTCACCGCACCGACCGCAAACCCCACTCCGCCCTGTCCCACGGGATCACGCCACGCTTCAACACCAGACTTGATGACATCTCCCCCAGTGACCCAACGAACGATGTCTTTCCCAGTTATGCTAGCTTTGGCCTCCGGCGGCGGCGGTATGACGGTCCCCAAACCGGTTCTCATGGGATCGGTGAGGAAATTGTACCGCTTGGGCAAGGTGCCCGCGGGATCGGATGAGACGACAGGGGAGTTTCCTGCGTAACGGTACAGATTGCAGTCCAGTCCGGCTAGGCCAAGCAGGTCTCTCTGTGCGAATCTTCCCACCCCCAAGTCATATGCCCTTGCTCTCATGTAGGCAGCGTTCTGCCCCATCTCCATCACCCCGTACTCCCCACCAAACCTGTACCGATTCCCGACCCCCTCCACGGCACTCAACGTCTCCCCAAACGGCAGGTATTCGTAGCTATTGAGCACCGTGCCGGCATCGTCCGTGAGTTGCGTGGTATTGCCCATGCGGTCGTAGGAGAAGTAGTGGCGGGCGCCATCGGGACGCTGGACGGCTTCCAGGCCGAGGCCGTGGATGTACCGGGCTTCGGGGTCACCGCTGGCCGAGTACTCGCCGACCACGTCGCCGAGGCCAAAGGGATCGAGCAGGTAGTCGGTCGCAACCCCGTCGCGCGCGGTGCGGCGCAGGTTGCCCAGCTCGTCGTAGTCGTAGGTGAGGGTGCCCTCGGCGGTCAGGCTGGACACCATCCGGTTCTCGGCGTTGTAGCCGAAGGTCTGGCTGCCACTTGTCCCCGTGCGGCCGGTCTGGTTGCCATCGCCGTCATAGCTGAACCCATCACCGCCGACCTGGGTGTACTGGTCGTCCTGATTCGCGCTGTAGCGGGTCGTGACCCCGTCATCGGTGACGCTGATCCGGTTGCCCGCGGCATCGTAGGCATACTGGATGACCCGACCCGCGGGGGTGAGCACGCGGGTCAACTGGCCGAGTTGGTCATACACGTACCTCCACTGGCCTTCCAGAGTGAACATCACGGTCGGGCGTCCGGCGGGGTCGTAGGCGTAGGCGAAGCGGCTCACGATCTGGTTCGTGGCGCTGTAGTGGACGAGGCCGTTCAGGCGCCCGGACTGATCGTAGGCGTAGGTGCTGTAGGTGCCGTTAGCGCGGTCTCGGCGAAGCAGTTGGCCGGCGCGGTCGTAGGTGTAGGCGACGATGCTCGCGCCCAAACCATCCCGCAACTCCGCCAGGCGTCCCAGGGCGTCGTAGCTATACTGCACGGCAAAGCCGGTCTGGTCCTCCATGCGGGTTCTGCGGCCGGCCGTGTCGTACTCGTAGCGGAGGTAGCGGCCGTTCGGGTAGGTGACGCGGGTCACCCGGTCCGCCGCATCGTATTGCAGGCTGAGCACGCCGGTCGGGTCGGTGACGGAGGTGAGATTGCGGTGCGCATCGTAGTCATAGGCAACGACCTTGCCGTCGGGGTAGGTTTTCTGGATCAAGAGGTCCTTGCCGTCATAGGCGTAACCGACGGTCTGGCCTCGCCCGTTGACCCAGGCGATGACGTTGCCGCGGGCGTCGTACTGGTACTGCTCCGAGCCACCACCGGGGTAGCGGATGCCGGAGAGGTTTCCCGCGCCGTCATAGGCGTACGACTTGCGGTTGCCGCGGGCGTCCGTGAGAGCGGTCAGTTGACTGAACAACCCATCGTACGCAGCCGTGAAGCGGTTGCCCTGCGGATCCTCCCACTGGCCGACGTTGCCGAGGCCGTCGTAGCTCAGGCTCACCTTGGCGCCGCCAGGACCGACCACGGCGGTGGGGTTGCCATCGGCATCACGACTGACGTGCAGACTCTCCCGAGACGGCCCCACGACCTTGGCCAGGTTGCCGTCCACGCCGTAGTAGATGCTGGTTGTGCCCCGGCCAGATGGCGTCACATACACCGCACCGCGAATGCTGTAGTAGCTGCCATACCCGTAGTCGGTCGCCTCCTGTCCACCGTCGCGCCAGGCACGGGTGAGCCGGCCCTGCCCGTCGTATTGGTAGTACTGGTGGGTCCCATCCGGGAACGCGATGGCGGTCACCGCGTGCCGCGAGGCGGCCGCGGCGCCGTCCGTGTAGGTGAAGCGGGTTGTGCCCTGGACATTAGCGATGGACTCAAGATGCTCGCCGGAGGGGTCGTAGGCGAAGGTCACTTCCCGGCCCACCGCATCGGTGATGCGGGTGACGCGGCCCCCGGGACTCCATTCCACCGTGGTCACATCGCCCCTGGAATCGGTGATCGACGTGAGCCGGTCGCCGCTGTAGTCGAAGGTCGAACGGTTGCCACGGGGGTCTTCGCTGTAGTCGAGCGCCCCGGCGCCATTGAACTGCACCACCATGCCGTCCTTCTCACGTAAGCGAAAGGCGCCGCCGGTCAGAGTAAGCGAGCCGTAGTCGCCGCTCGATCCCAGATAGCTGCCGTCCGCCCGGCGGTCAAACCGCCGCCAGGGGATGGAGCCGTAGTACACCGTCACCTGGCCATCGGCAGTGGCCCGGGCACTCAATTCCCAGAATGCTGGACGACCGCGGCCGAAGGCGCCCAGCGCGTAGCGCCGCGCAATCGTGAGCAGACCGGCCCGGTTCAGCTCAAAGCCGAGGAGACGGTTCAACTCGTCCACCGGTTGCCCCAGGAGCGCGAGGTAGTCCACGTCCGAGGCGATGGACTCATTCACCGCGGCGTAGGTGCTGCCGATGCCGTTCTTAAAGTTGCTGAAGATCGGCTCCCACGCCTCGGCGCTGACAAAGTCCGGCTTCAGTTCGGCCTTTTGCGCGTCCCAGTCCAGCGACTGGTTCAGGTCCGCCGCGCCGTAGACCTCGATGGAGATCAGCCTGCTTCCGGGTATGGGCGTGATGTCCAACTCGATCGAACCGCCCTCGCCATGCCACAAGCGGCCGGGTGTCGCGCTGCCGCGACCCGTCACCGGGACCACCGCTGAGGCAAGCCAGCCCGCGCCAAACCGCGCCGTGTCAACGAAACGAAATGCGGCGCCGGGGCAGGCAATGCGCACCAGAGGCACAAAGACATACCACTCGGTGTAGTTCCGGTACTCGATGACCACGCGCCCTGTACCGCCCCAGCGGATGGCCGAAGGCGCCTGCACAGTGAAAGCGATTCCGCTGGGCCGGATGCCCACACATGGCAGGCTGCGCTGAACCCTATCCGCCGTTTGCCCAACCGGTTCCGCCTGGACGGTCAGATAGTCCTGAACCTCGGTGCTTTGCTCGCCGCGGGTCGCCACCAAGTCGTAGCTGCCCGGCGGTAACGCGGCGGCATCGAGACTCAGCTCCGCGTGAGTAGAATCCGTGACGACCACCTGCGTCGGCGCATAGAGGTTGCCGTCCGAGCCACGCAGGGCGAAGGTCGTGCTCTCGTCGAACCGGCTGCCGTCGACGCGCAGGACGCGCGAGCCCCCCCCCCAGGTTGACAGCGCCACGGGTGCCGCCTGGGCCCGGATGCCGAAGGCGTGGGTCTCGGCTTTGATCGTGAAACCAGCGCCCCCACTGGGCAGGCCACCCGGCCAGGCCATGACGTAGTAGGTCCGGTCGGCCGTAGCGGCTACGCTGATGCTGACATCGGCGCTCTTCCAGGTTGTATCCATGGCCAGGAAATCCTGAGCCGTCGGCACATAGCCGTCGCCGAGATAGAGCTTGGTCCAGCCCTCGGCGCCGTCTCGGTCCAGGGTCACGAGCGCGTCTGCCCCCCCGCCCGGAGTAAACTTGAACCAGCACGGCTCGCCAAGGCTGTCAAAGCGCCCGGCAACCGGGGTCCCATCCAGCGGGAGCTCCGGGACAACGAGGTCGGTCGGGCTACTGGCAGAGGTGGTGTTGTTACTCCACTTGGCCCCCTCAAACACCTCACCCGCACGATTGGCCTGCACCGACCACAGCCAGCGTCCCTCGGTGCCCCCGGGAACGCGGACCTCGGCAGAGAACTGCTTGTTCTGCCCCGGGCCGAGGGTACCGCTGGACAACGCCTCGCCGACCGTGAGCGCCACGTCGTGCGGGCCGGGGTTCTCGGGCACGAGCAGGATCCTGTCGTGCCAGGCGCCGGTGAACGCCGCGACGCCGAGGTTGCGCACCTTCCAGGTCACGGTCGCCCTCGCGCCGGCCACGACCGACGACGGCCCCGACACGTCAACCGCAATCAGGTCAATCTGCGAGTCCGCCGTCTCGACAAACTCAAAGGCGCCGATGTCGGCAAAGGCGCCGGCACTGGCCGCGATGCCGGTATTGGGCGTCCGCGGGTCGTCATAGCGCGGCGCCCCCATGGCATCGGTCGTCGGCGCGGCCGTGCCATCCGCGGCGTCAATGCACGGCGACTGGTAGTCGAGCCGAAAGTCGCCCTGCTCGGCCTCCCTGAAGCCCGGATCGGCCCAGAGATTGCCGTTCTGCCCCGTCAAACTGCACGACTGCGGACCGACGTCGGCGGGATTGTAGAACACACAGTGACGGAACTGCGCTGGTCCCCATTCCTCAAAGGCCTGAGAGATGCGGGCAAACACACAGTTGATAAACGTCCCACTTGGCCAGCGCACCGCCGTGGCGAGATCGTAGAACACGCAATTGACCAGCAACGAGGCGCCGCCCACGGGCGCGATGCCCAGGGAACCGTCGGTAAAGACGGAATTGCGCGCCGTGAATGTCCCGCCGTAGACGCGGGCGCAATCGAACAGGGTGTGAGCGACCATTCCGTTGTCGAACTCCATGATGCCGCCGACAATAAACAGTCCACCCTGGTTGTTGTCGGGGCTGCAGTAGAGCACCCTGGCGTAGCTCAGGCGAGCGACTCCCCCGTTGACGAGGAGCTGCCGCCAGTCGCCTGGTTGCGGCTGGGTATTGCTGCCATCCCCATTGCTGTCGCCCCCCACCGCATCGTCGCGGTCAGAGGTGAACGTGATGGGAAGCGCAGCCGATCCCAAAGCCCGCAACTCGCCACCCGTTTCTACAACCATGCTCTTCTTCGAGGCGAACTTAACGACCGCGCCGGGGTTGATGGTGAGCAAAACGCCGGATGGAACGTAGGTGTCATCGGTGACCTCGTGGAGTTGATTTGCCATCCAGACTTCGCCGCTGACAAGGGTCCCCGAATGGGTGGTACGGACGTAGCGACGTTCCACGAAATCGCTCAGATTCAGGACCGCCGAACCCTCGGCCGCGAGGCCCAGCCAGCAGCCGGGCTGGGGTTTCGTCCTATCCCCGTCCAGGTTCGTGTCACCGCCCGCCGCGTCATCGGTCCAGGCCGTGAAGACGATGGGGCTCTCTGCCGTGCATTCGGCATTCAGGGTTGCCCCGGCGTCAAGTGTGATCCGCGTGCCATCGAGACACTTGACCACCGCGCCCGGCATCACGGTGACCGTGACCCCGGACTGGATCGTGAGATTCCCCTCGACCAGATGCACCCGGTCCGTTCCCCACACTTCGTCCTGTGCGATCACGCCGCCATGCCAATGGAGAGAGTTGTTGATGTAGGTGGCCTGGGCGAGTTCTGCGATGAGACCGCCATCCCGATCACGCAGCCCAACCCGGACCTCCCAGGCGCCGTTCGCGATCTGAGTCGTATCCCAGGCCTGACTCCCCGTGGCCTCCAACCCCGTTGCCAGGGTCGTGGCCTGACCGTCCCGGCTGAACGAGACCTCGACCTGAGCGCCTTGGTACTCGCCAACGTACGACTCCCACGGCAGGGTCAGGATACCGTGCGCTAACACCGGAATCGGGCCACTCCAGAACAGGGCCGGATACCTGCGGAGGATCAGCGTCCCGGGCTCGCCTGCTTTCCCATTGCCGGCGCCGGCCCCCTCGGTTACCAGGCAGTTCGCCTGCCCGGCAAAGCTGCTTTCCCGGAAGTACACGGCGATGCGCCCCCCCGCTCCGCCTCCGCCCCCGTCGCTGCCGTTCCCGCCCGTGGCGGTCAGGGCGCCACCCCCGCCGAATCGTTCGGTCTCGATCAGGATCGCGCCACCGGCGCCGCCCCCGGCCCGTCCCGAGGCAGCCCCACCATTACAGCTTAC